>CAYREJ010000041.1:0-12919 GCA_964423235.1 uncultured Acidobacteriota bacterium
AGAGTTTGTAGAGTTGAGAGTTTATAGAGTTCCACAGGTATTACCATCAAAAGCTTATATCCTAATTTAATCAATGAAATAAGTAATATATTGTATATAAAAAACTTTGGAAGCTTCGTGATAACTCTATGTCCTCTTTGGTAAAAAAATTAGAAACCCTGAAGGAAATAAAAATGGGCAATATTGCCTATCGTCTACTGCCTTATAAAAGAAGTTGATTGGACTTGGAACGGCTTTCCCCTATATTTGTTACATAGATTGCAGGCTTATCTTTGACAGGGCATTTATATTCACATATCCCGCATCCCCAACATAACTTCGGATCAACATAAGGAAGCTTTAATTTTATATCTTTTCCATTTCTACCTTTTATTACCACATCTTCCAAATAAATTGCTTTAGGAGAAGTAGGACAATGCTCTTCACACACAATACAAGGAATCTTCAAAGCCCAAGGTAAGCATCTTCCTCTATCTATTGCAGCCAAACCAATTTTAATCCCTCCTCTTCCATTAGAGCCTAATTTCTCTTCTTCTGTTAATTCTTTTATTGCTTCTGTCGGACAAGCATATCCGCATAACACACAAGTATTTTCACAATACCCAATCCGCGGTATCAGTATTGGACTCCATATCCCCTCAATTCCCCCCTCCAATAAAGAAGGATGCAAAGCATTCATAGGACATATCTTCATGCACTCACCACATTTTATACATCTTCTCAAAAATTCCTTCTCCTCAACAGCTCCGGGTGGTCTTATTAAATAAGGATTATAATTCTTTTCAATCTTATCGCTCGCCCTCGATAAAGGAATAAATATTACTCCGGCACCAAGCGAAATCAAAACTTTCCTCCGATTTAAATCTATCATTTCTGTTGCTGTTCCTTTATTCTTTGGGAAAAATTTAAATTTCAAAGCATTCTGTGGACAATCATTATAGCAATTAAAACACATCATACATTCAGAGACTACCCATTTAGCTCTCCCCTGTGGATTCGCTGCACCTTGACACCCTAAAAGGCATATATCGCAATCATCACATTTATCATCTCTCTTCTCTAAACCAAATATACTCAGTTTACTTATTAAACCTAATAATGCTCCTAAAGGACATATATACCGACACCAGAATCTCGGAACTCTTCTATTTAAAAATAATACTAATAGAAATAACAGCCCTATTAACCACCCATAATGATAAAAAGCACTCTTACCTGCAATAGCAAATTTATACAAAAAATGATTTGAATAATCAATAAGAATAAATAGATAAGGCACATTCAATGAGTAAAAAAAAGAAGCAATCTCTTGCCAAATAAATGAAAAAGCTGGTAAAAAAGATGTTGCTAATGAACGCCATAGAAAAGAATTTGGGTCTAATAATCCCACTTGCAAGCTTCCAAAGAAAGCAGAAATTAACAATGCTATAAGCAAATAATACTTTATTGATTGAGAAGGTTTCAGTTTACTAACTTCAATCCTTTTTAATGATTTTAAAGAAGGCTTAATGATTCCTATGATATGATTTAATGTTCCTAAAGGGCATACCCAACCACAAAAAAATCTCCCCATTATCATCGTTATAGATATTATTATTAAGGAGAAAATAAGTCCTTTGTATATGGTTCCTGTAGCTAACCAAGATGAAATTGTTATCAGAGGATCAATATCAAAAAAAAATCTTATAGGATGCGAAGGTCTTATATTCTTTTCTACTGGATTATCAAAATTGCCTTTATATACAGCATTTAAAAATAAATATAAAAATAAAATTAAAAAGAAGGCTTGTGATATTCTTCTTAAGCTAATAAGAACAAAAGCTTGTGATATTTTTTTCTTTTTTATTTTTATAATAAATTTCTTAAACTTCAAGAGCTCTTAATTTCAGTTCTATATTATTTTCTTTGAGGAAATTTTTGAAAGCTTCTTTATCTATACTTTTTTCATAAGCTTCTTCCGGAAATACAATATTATTAAGAACGAATTCTTGAAGACATTGGTCCATTGAGAACATTCCGAATCGGCGACCAGTCTGAATAATAGAATTAATAATAGAAGTTTTACCTTCTCTAATAGCATTGGAAACGGCAGAAGAAGCAAACAAAATTTCAGTAGCAGCGATTCTACCCCCTTCTTGTCTCTTAAGTAATTGTTGAGAAACGATACCTCGTAAGACATGGCTTAAAATTATTCTAATTTCTTCTTGTTCTTCAGCTGGAAAAACTCCAATGATTCTATCAATGCTTTTAGCAGCATTATTAGTATGGAGCGTGGCAAAAACAAGTATGCCAGTTTCGGCAGCATGTAAAGCTGTGGAGATAGTTTCTAAGTCTCTCATTTCACCGACTAATATGCAATCAGGGTCTTCTCTTATAGCGGCTCGCAAAGCTTCAGCAAAAGAAACAGCATGTTGCCCAATTTCTCTCTGTGTAATTAAAGATTTCTTGCTTTTATGAACGAACTCAATGGGGTCTTCAATAGTTATTATATGGAAATCTCTATTCCGGTTAATATAATCAATAAGAGCGGCTAAAGTAGTAGATTTTCCACTTCCAGTCGGACCAGTTATTAAGACTAATCCTTGATCCATTTTTGCGAAATTAGCAATCTGAGAGGGTAAACCCAATTCTTCTATTGTTAATATGTGTTCAGGGATAATTCTAAAAGTAGCTCCCATACCATGCTCTTGCTTAAAAATATTTACTCTGAATCTACCAATTTTATCAATATGGTATGCAAAATCATATTCACCAGTCTTAAGAAAAGCATTCCAAATCCCTTTTTGAACTATTGGTCCTACTAAATTTTCAAAATCGGATTGAGTTAGATTTTTATATCTCAATCTTTCCAAATCTCCATAAATTCTCAAAATAGGAGGGGAACCTACTGATAAATGCAAATCTGAAGCTCCTTTATCATTCATTAATTTTAAAAATCTATCTATTTTATTCATAGGATTTTATTTGTCTCTTCTAAATAAGGTTCTATTAATTCTTTTTTGAATGCTCTAGCATAAGCAGCATTCACATCAACTTTATTTTCTTGAACCAATTTTAATAAAGATTGGTCAAGCAGACACATACCTAAATGCTGACTGGTTTGCTGAATTGAAGGTATCTGGTAAGTCTTACCTTCCCTAATCAATGAAGAAACAGCTTGCGCGACTATTAATATTTCAAAAGCAGGAATCAATCCGTTCCTTTCTTTATTGGGTAATAAAACTTGCGTAATTATAGCTTTCAAAGATTCTGATATCATAACTCTAACTTGCCATTGTTCCTCTGGCGGAAAAGCACCTATTATTCTATCAATTGAGCTTGCAGCTGTGGTTGTATGTAAAGTAGTTAAAACTAAGTGCCCAGTTTCAGCAGCCGTTATTGCCATGCGAATTGTTTCTAAATCCCTCATTTCACCTACTAAAATGACATCAGGGTCCTCTCTTAAAGCAGCCCTTAAAGCAGAAGAAAAACTCTCAGTATGACTTTTTACTTCCCTTTGATTTATAAGGGAGACTTTATTACTATGAACATATTCTATAGGGTCTTCAATCGTAATTATATGAGCACTTCTTACTTCATTTATCAAATCCACTAAGGCAGCTAAAGTTGTTGTTTTTCCGCAACCGGAAGGTCCCGTTACTAATATCAATCCTTGATGATAATGCGCTAATTCTTTTAAATTAATCGGAAGTCCTACATAGTCATATGTAGGAATTTTATTCGGTATTATTCTAAATACCGCATCTAAACCATACCTTTGCACAAATACATTAGTTCTAAATCTTCCTAATCCATTAACTCGGTAGCAAAAATCAACATTCTTAAATTTTCCTAAAGCAGCTAATTGCTCATCATTAAGAATATCTATTATCATTCTTTGACTATCCATAGGAGAAATAGGTGGATAATCAATAGGCTTTAATTCACCATGTATTCTCACCATAGGATTATGACCCAAAGCTAAATGAAAATCTGAAGCTCCTATAGAAACAGCATACTTTAAAAAATCATTTATCTTAGGAGAAACTATCTTTCTTAAATCAAAAGCCTCTACCTTCTCTTCTACTACTATCTTCTTCATTGTAGTTCCGCTGATTTCCTCTATTGCATTCCCTGCTCTATCTTTTACATAATCCACCTCTTGCTCATATAATTTTTTTAGGTAAGGTAATGCAGAAACATCATTTATTTTTCTAAAAGCTTCTATTATTTCTAATTTTTCTTCTTGATTCGCATATGGCAAAAGCTCTGCTAAATATGGAATTGCTTTCGGTTGCTTAAGAAGTCCTAAAGCTTCTATGGCGCAGAGCCGATTTTCTTCAGATTTCAGTAAATTCAATAAAGGGATGAAAGCTCGCAAGTCCCCTATCTTACCTAAAGTTTCTGCCGCACAATATCTAAACCACCAATCTTCATGATTCAATAAGCAAATAAGAGAAGGAACTGCTCTAGGGTCTTCAATAGTGATTCCGATGTTTTCTGCTAATTCTCGCACTACCGGCTCCGAATCTTCCATTAATTTCAATATCCCTTCTATAAATTGATTGGATGATTCCTTTAGAGTATGTAAGGCTCTCTCCCTTATCCATCCAAAAGAATCCTTAAAAAGAAGCAAAAATTTCCTCATTATTCTCACCGGGTCAGACTTGGTTAATAATTGAGCTGCTATCCTCCGGATATTGGGATTACTATCTTTGAGAAAACTTAATATTTCATCTTCTAAATCTGTACGACTCTCTTTTATTTGATTAACTAAAGCTTGAATAGCTACTTCTTGGATACGAGGAGTATCTTGTCTGATTACCCGCAATAATAAAGGAATTAATCTCTCATCTATATAATTTGATAATGCTTGAATTGCCCTATACCTAACTTCTTCTTCTTCATCATTAAATAATACAACACAACTCCACATCGCTTTGGGAATATTTGTAGAAACTAAAAATGATAAACTCTTAAGCCTTATCGCGGGTAATTCATCTTTCAACATTGAAGAAGCTATCGCTATAGCATTAGTTTGATCTATTTTTGGCAATAATTCTAATGTAACATTTCTAAAATAATCATCTCTATGCTTGGAATATATTCTTAAATACTTAGCTAAAGCTGCTCCACTTAAGTAAGTCACTAATTGAAGGATATATTGTCTATCTCGCTCAGACTTACCTTTTGAAAAAAGAATAAGTTTTTCAATTTTTGCAGCATCATCTATTTGCGCTATTATCTGCGCAGCAGTCGTTCTCAAATCTTCTATGTCTGTTAGCATCCATATTACATCTTCTAATGACACATCTTTTAATTCTTTCAATTTTGCTAAAAATTCTTCTAATTCGGCAGGAGATGCCCATTGATGTGCCCTTAATTTAGTTAAAATGAATTTTTTCTCTGATATAAATGTCTTTTTAATTTCTTCCCATTTAACCATCTTCAGTAATTAATAATACCATGAAAATATTAATTTTGCCAAAGAACAGAAATCTAACTATATATTATTTTATTGCGAGTTTGCGAGTTTGACGAGTTATTTTTCACCTTTCACCAAGCTTCAATACTTATATACAAAAAGATACAAAAGCTGTAAATTTTTTTTTACACTTAATTAAGATTTTTGCAAAATAAGATGTATGATTTGCCAATCATAAAAATTTAGCAGGCAGTGCAAAGTGCCAAATATTTACCCTCTATTTGCTCAATTTAGATAAAAATGATTGTATGAATAATAAAAAGTGGGATTAAAATAATAATGCTGTAAATCATATATCCAAAAAAACTTGGCATTGAAACTTTTCTCTCTTCCGCTATTGCCTTTACCATAAAATTAGGGCCATTTCCTATATAAGTCATTGCACCCATAAAAACTGCACCTAAACTTATTGCTTTCAATACTTCTTCAGAAACTCCTATAATCTCAGGTTTTAATTTCAATCCTTGAGCTAAAGAAAGAAATGTTAAATATGTTGGAGTATTATCTAAAAATGAGGAGAGGCAACCGGTTGCCCAAAAGAATTGCCAAGGCTTGATAATTCCTAATTGATCTCCTTTTGCATAAAGTAAATCTAAAGCCGGAACCATCGTAATAAATATTCCTAAAAATAAAACAGCTACTTCTATAATAGGATAATATGTAAATTCATTTTCCTTTCTAATATTCTTTGGTGTAATCTTCAAAGAAATCGCCGCCAATAAAATCATTACCATTTCCCTATAAGGTGGATAAGGAAGAAATGCAACACAAGCAATTATTCCACTTAACAATAATAAATTATAAATGCCAGATATTTTAATAGGCATAATTATAGTTCTTTCTTTTCTTTTAGCTTTTTCAGATTCCATTTTCCATTTTATACTATCATAGATAAAGTAAAAAAGTAGTACTAATAATACCATAAAAAGCCAATCAATAAAGAGTTTGAAAGTCCAAATAAAAGGAACACCTTCTAAATATCCCATATATAAAGGAGGATCACCTAAAGGTGTTAAACATCCCCCAATATTAGATACTAAAAATATAAAAAAAATCACTGTATGCTTTTTATAACTTCGTTCTTCATTTATTTTAAGTATAGGACGAATCAAGAGCATTGAAGCTCCAGTAGTCCCTATAAATGAAGCAAAAAGACTTCCTATCCCTAACAATAAAGTATTGCTTAAAGGAGTCGCAGGAATATCACCAGTTAAAAGTATTCCTCCCGAAATTATATATAGAGAACCTAATAATATTATGAAAGAAAAATATTCTTCAATGTTTTCTAATAAACTATAAGGATTATTTTTTAAATAATAAAATAAAATAGGAGCAGATAATATCAAAGAAATAAATAATTTATTAATATTGTGTTCCCACCATCTTGGAAATATTAAAGGGAATAAGGCTATAATAAGCAGAATGCAAACAAAAGGAGTTATTGAATATAAAGGTAAAGCTTTACCTGTTTCCGCATCTAAAGAGAATGCTCGCTGGCAAAATAATAAATCTATAAGAAAAATAAATATTACATTTTTCTTCATTTAAAAATAATAAATTCTATTTAAACGCTCTTAAGATGTCAAATAATGGATGATATTCTTTGCGCTCTTTGCGTGCATATTTAAATTATTTTTTCACGCAAAGACGCAAAGCTCGCAAAGATTATTTTATTTCCTTAACTTATTTTTTTATGATATTTGCGTCTTTGCGAGGAATTCGCTAAACTCGCTAACTCACCAACTCGTAATAATAAAAAATTAGCAAATGCAAAAAATTTTATTTTGCGAAATTCGGTATTATAAAAAAAGGGCGAGCTTGAAAGCTCGCCGGATTAGCCCAACCATCTCCTCCAGACATTTTTATAAAAGGCAAAAGAAATGCCAAATATTTTTCTTTGAACCAATTAAATATCTCCTTATTTTAACCTTAAGAATAGATTTTTGCTGATCCAAAATTATACAAGACAATGTAAAATAATTACTCAATATTTATACGCTGCTCCCTATAAAAAGAATCCCTTAATACAGGAATTCGCGAAGCCCCTTTTATTAAATTAACTAATTCTTCTTCCAATAAATAATGAGAGGATTCTGAGCCGGCTGCATGAAAGATATTTTCATTGGTAATAGTTCCATCAATATCATCAGCTCCAAAATACAAAGATATTTGAGCTAATTTAGTTGATAGCATAACCCAGTAAGCCTTGATATGCGGGAAATTATCTAAAATTAAACGAGAAATTGCGATAGTTTTCAAATCATCATACCCAGTTGTAGAATTTAAATAATCAAACTTAGTATGCTTCGGATGAAAGCTTAAAGGAACAAAAGCTAAAAAACCTCCAGTTTTATCTTGCAATTCTCTTAATTTAAATAAATGATCTATTCTTTCTTCTATTGTTTCCAAATGTCCATAAAGCATTGTAGCATTTGTCGGGATATTTAATTTATGAGCTATTTCATTAATCTCAAGCCATCTCTCACCCGATATTTTATTTGGGCAAATTATTTTTCTTACTCTGGCACTAAAAATTTCTGCTCCTCCACCAGGCATCATATCTAAACCTGCTTCTTTCAATATCTTTAATACTTCTTCAACCGGCTTCTTTTCTTTTGCTGACAAGAAATCAATTTCAACAGGCGTTAGCGCTTTTATTGAAGCATATGGAAAATTCTTTTTCAATTGCTGAAAAAGATTTACAAAATAATTAATATTTATATTTTTATTTATTCCACCTACTATATGAAATTCTAAAGCTTTTTTGTTTATGCTTGAAATAATTTCTTCTACTGACAATAAATAAGCATCTTTATCCTCATCAGCTCTTGAGAAAGCACATAAAGGACATCTTATTTTACAAATGTTAGTATAATCTATATGTTGATTAATTATATAATAAACTTTTTCACCATGTCTTTTATTTTTTGCGAAGTTAGCTAATTTGGCTATCTCTAAAATATTATTTGATTTATATAAAATTAAAGCATCTCCAAAATTTAATCTCTTCCCTGAAAAAACCTTTTCTGAAATCTCTGCTAACTCTTTATTTGAAATTGTTAAATCTCTTCTCATATTAATAAAATAATTTAAAATGAAATAAAAATTTTACCACTGCGTGGATTTAATTTATTTTAGTGCAAGGATAGCAAATCCAAAACAGTTAGTAAAAATAAAAATACGCTTAGCAAGCCATTGGCTGTGAAGAAAGCTTCATTTATTTTAGATAAATCATTAGGTTTTACAATAAGATGTTGCCAAATTAAAAAAAATATAGAGATGAAGATGCCGGAGAGAAAAAATATTCCCATCTCATAAGCAAAATAAATATAAAATAAGAAAAGTATCATAAACAGATGACAAGCTGCTGATATAATAAGGGCATTTTTAATACCGAAGCGTGCTGGAATAGAATGGATATTATTTTTTCGGTCAAAATCTATGTCTTGAATTGCATAGATAATATCAAAGCCTGCAACCCATAAAATAACAGATAGAGAAAGTAATAAAGGGATTAAACTGATATTTTCTTTGATGGCAATCCATGCTCCCATAGGTGCCAGAGATAAAGATAAACCTAAAAAGAAATGAGTTAACCAAGTAAATCTTTTAGTATATGAATAGGCAAAAATAATTATCAGAGCTAAAGGGGATAATTTAAAGCATAAAGAATTAAGCATATATGCTGAAATTATAAATAAAATAGAAGCAACAATAACGAATAATAATACAGAAGTTTTAGATAATTCTTGTTTAGGTAAGGTCCAATTAAATGTTCTTGGATTTTTTTTATCTAAATCTAAATCTGCAATTCTATTGAATGCCATAGCAGCTGAACGAGCTGATACCATTGCTAACAAAATCCATAAAATTTTAATAATACTTGGTGGTCTTTTGTAAGCAAGAAATGCTGACATCAAAGCAAATGGCAGAGCAAATACTGAATGCTCTATTTTGATCATTTTCGCAAGCTTTATTATTTTATCCATAATTGATTTAAGGTCTGATTTATTTACTTATTCCATTCTTTTACTAATGGATGAAGCAAATTTAATTGCCTCAATATTTTACCAATTATAAAATTTATTAAATCTTCTATTTCTCTTGGCTTAAAATAAAAAGCAGGCATCGCAGGTAAAATTATTGCCCCTGCTTTCTTAAGAATTAACAAATTCCTTAAATGAATATAACTCAAAGGTGTTTCTCGCGGAACAAGAATTAATTTTTTATTTTCTTTAAGAATAGCATCAGCGGCACGCAAGATTAAATTAGCAGAATATCCGGCAGCTATACCGGCAATTGTTTTCATAGAGCAAGGAACTATAATCATAGCTTCGGATGTGGAATTACCACTTGCAAAGGGAGCATCAATTTCTTTATTTGAATATAAAGAGATTTTTAAATTATCTTTAATCTCCTTTTCCAAAATATTCCATTCACTATCAGTTTCTGCATTAATTATTTTAATAGCATTTTTACTAATTATTAAATTAATTTTTGAGACAGCATCAATTTGGCTGAGAATTTTTAAAAGCTTTAATCCATAGATAATTCCGCTTGCGCCGGTAATACCTAAAATAAATTCCTTCTTCTTATTAATCTCCATCATTACTCACGATTGGTAATTTTAATATGAATAGTTTACATTCTATAGCATTTTTTGATCTTCAGTGCAATGGTGGCAGACAATTATTGTTGGGGGGGGACTATCCAAACAATTAACGATTCGCTTATCTTAATGAACTTTAGATATGTAGTCGGAATCATAGCTTTTGCCTTCTTCACTTTTTGGAGCTAAAGGAACTTTTGCTGTGATTGGTTCATGAAATGCTATCTCAATAGCTTCATCAACTGTTTTTATTAAGTGAAATTCAATACCTTCTTTAACATGTTCAGGAATTTCCTCTAAATCAGTTTTATTTCTTTCCGGTAAAATAAAATGCTTGATGCCAGCTCTTTTAGCAGCTAAAATTTTTTCTTTAAGTCCACCTATTGGCAAAACAGCGCCTCGTAAAGTTATTTCTCCTGTCATTGCAACATCACTTCTAACTAATTTATTTGTCAGAAGAGAAAGCAAAGCTGTAAATATAGTTATACCGGCTGAAGGACCATCTTTTTGGATACCCCCTGCTGGCACATGAATATGAATATCACTATGTTTAAAGAAATCTTCATCAATGCCAAACTCTTTAGCTTTGCTTCTTATATATGAAAGAGCTGCTTGGGCAGATTCTTTCATAACATCGCCTAATTGTCCGGTTAATGTAAGAGTTCTTTCTCCTTTAGCTTTAGCAGCTTCAATAAAAATAATATCTCCTCCCGTTGGAGTCCAGGCTACTCCAATTGCTACACCCGGAATAGAAGTCCTTTCAGCAAGCTCCGGATAATATCTTGGAGGTCCTAAGTATTTATGAATTATATCCTTAGTGATTACTATTTTTTCTATGGATTTTTCCACTATCTCCTTTGCAACTCCCCTGCAAATATTAGCAATCTCTCTTTCCAAATTTCTAACTCCAGCTTCCCGAGTATAACTATGAATAATTTCAAGTATTGCTTCTTCTTCAAATTGCAATAATTCAGCCTTAAGCCCATGAGCTTCCAATTGTTTATTAATAAGGAATTGAGTAGCGATTCTCAATTTTTCATCATCAGTATAGCCCGGAATTTCAATAACTTCCATTCTATCTCTTAAAGCAGGCGGAACAGGTTCTAAGAAATTAGCAGTAGCAATAAACATTACTTTAGATAAATCAAAAGGAACTTCAAGATAATGGTCTGAAAAAGAAAAATTTTGTTCAGGGTCAAGAACTTCAAGTAGTGCAGCAGCAGGGTCTCCTCTGAAATCCATTCCTATCTTATCTACTTCATCCATCATGAAAACTGGATTATTAGTGCCGGCTCTTTTTATTCCTTGGATAATTCTTCCTGGCAATGCTCCAACATAAGTTCTACGATGACCCCTAATTTCTGCTTCATCATGAACTCCACCTAATGAAATCCTTACAAATTTTCTCCCCAGTGCCCGAGCAATTGATTTACCCAAAGAAGTTTTTCCAACCCCTGGTGGACCCACAAAGCAAAGTATCGGTCCTTTCATATCAGCTTTTAATTGTCTTACAGCAAGATATTCTAATATCCTCTTTTTTACCTTTTCTAAATCATAATGGTCTTCATCCAAAACTTTAGCTGCAGCTTTTACATCTAAATTATCTTGCGTTGATACTGACCATGGCAATTCAGTCAACCATTCCAAATAGGTTCTGCAAACGCTATATTCAGCAGATGAAGGATGCATCTTTGACAACCTCTTTAATTCTTTCTCTGCTACTGCTTTGACTTCCGCCGGCATCCCCGCTTTCTCTATCTTTTCCCTAAATTCATTCACTTCTACATCTTTATCATCTACTTCTCCTAACTCCTTTTGGATGGCTTTCAATTGCTCCCTCAAATAATATTCTCTCTGAGTTTTATCTATTTCTCCCTTTACCTCCGATTGTATCTTATTTCTTATTTCAATAATATTGATCTCTTTATTAATTAGATAATTAATCCTTTCTAATCTCGGCTTGATTTCTATCAATTCAAGAACTTCCTGCTTCTCATCCGTACTAATTCTTAAACTATGTGCTATTAAATCTGCTAATTTCCCCGGCGAATCTATATTCTTAATTATTGAAGTTAAATCCGATGAAATATATGGAACCATCTCCGAAAATTTTTCAAACAATTTCTTTACATTCACCATCAAAGCCTCAGTTTCAATGCTTCTATCTTCAGGTTCAGCATATATTTTAACTTCTGCCTGATAATAAGGCTCATTTGAAATATATCTTTTAACCCTAAATCTATTTAAACCTTGCACTATTATTCGCAGTGTATTATCTTGCATCCTTATCATTTTAGTTATTAAAGCAGCTGTCCCTACTTCAAATAAAGTCTCCGGAGTTGGGTCCTCTATCTTTGCATCCTTTTGCGTAATTACTCCTATAATGTTGTCTGTCTTCAAAGCATCATCAACTAATTTTATTGATTTTTCTCTCCCAACTACTAAAGGGATCATTAATTCAGGATAAAGAACCGTGTCCCGAAGCGGTAATATTTTTATTACCTCCGGAATTTGTAATTTATTTTCTCTTTTTGATTTCATTTTCCCTCCCTTATATCTTTATTATTTTTCATAATTTATTTTTTAATTCCTTCTTTTATTTATGCTATATTTAGACGCTCCATTAATTTTATTGTTGCATATATAATAAAAAAAAGCAAAAAAAAAATCAATAGAGATTTTAGAGTTTATAGAGTTTGTAGAGTTTATAGAGTTGAGAGTTCCACAATCATTACCCTTTTACCATTGGGGAATACGCATTCAAGAAACCCGGGGAAAGAAGTTAAGAAGTTAGGAAGTTAGGAAGTTAAGAAATTAAGGAAAGAAAATAATCTTTGCGAGCTTTG
>CAYREJ010000041.1:12941-13174 GCA_964423235.1 uncultured Acidobacteriota bacterium
GGAAAGAAGTTAAGAAGTTAGGAAGTTAAGAAGTTAAGGAAATAAAATAATCTTTGCGAGCTTTGCGAGCTTTGCGTGAAAAATTTATTTAAGTAGGCATGCTCAATAGCATTATTTTATAACTTAAGCAGAATACTAAAGTATAATGGTAATCCTTGTGGAACTCTACAAACTCTACAAACTCTATAAACTCTATAAACTAATTAATAATAAACAAATTGATAAAATTATTG
>CAYREJ010000042.1:0-13135 GCA_964423235.1 uncultured Acidobacteriota bacterium
GCTATTTATTCTTTGCGCTCTTTGCGTTCTTTGCGTGAGTATTCAAATAATTATTGCACGCAAAGCTCGCAAAGCACGCAAAGATTATTTTATTTCCTTAGATTTCCTTTTTTGCTCTTTGCGTTTTTAAGAGGAGATCATTAAATCCGCTAACTCGTAATAAATAAATAAAAAATTAGCAATGGAAAAATAATCATAGTTTAAAAGGCAAAATTATGCTTTCGTTAGAGAAAACTAACCAGTTACAGTTCGATTTCTTGACTTGATATAAATTTATAAATATAATTTTGCATATGGAGATAAAGATAATAAAAATAGAGAAGCCTGAAGAGATAAATTTTATATTAGGTCAGTCTCATTTTATAAAGACTGTGGAAGATATTTATGAAGCAATTGTTTCTACGGTTCCAGAGATGAAATTTGGAATTGCTTTTTGTGAATCTTCCGGTCCTTGTTTAGTTAGATATGCAGGCAATGATGCTGAGATGATTGAATTAGCTAAAAATAATGCAATGAATATATCTTGTGGACACGCTTTCATAATATTTTTAAAGAATGGTTATCCTATAAATATTTTAAATGCAATTAAGAATATCCCGGAGGTTTGCTCTATTTATTGTGCAACTGCTAATCCGGCAGAAATAATAATTGGAGAGACTGATATGGGTAGAGGAATCTTAGGTGTAATAGATGGTTCTAAATCTAAAGGTATAGAAACTAAAGAAGATATGGAAAATAGAAAAGCCTTTTTGAGAAAAATAGGCTATAAATTCTAAGTATTTTCAATTCTTAAAATGTTTAAATAAATTTGGAGATGAACAACTATGATAAAGCTAATTAGAACACTCATTATTTTGATTTTTTTAGCAGCTTTTGTTTATGGACAAGCGGATTACAGGATCACTGGAACTATCCGAGACACGAAAAATAATCCATTGGCTGATGTTAAGATTACTCTGAAAAATAAAGAAAGTGGAAGAACGATTGTTCTCAAAACAAAAAAAGATGGAACCTATGAACATTCATTTATTCCCCATGCTGTATATACAGTTACATTTGAAAAAGAAGGATATAAAACAGAAACAACTGAATGGGATTTATCTCGCTGGGAACAAACTCAAATTGTAGTAAATAAAGATATTACCCTAATTTCTATGCAAGATTATCAACAAATGCAAATGGAAAAAGAAGCACAAAAAGATTATGAAAAAGCATATGAAGCTTTATCTAAGAATGATTGCACCACAGCTGAGAAGTATGCTAAAAAAGTAGTAGAAAAGTTTAATAAGCATTTTCCTTCTTATTTCATAATTGGCAGATGCAACGCTTTGGCAGGCAAAACAGATGCGGCAATTGAAAATTATAAAAAGGTATTAGAATTAAAACCTGATCTATTTGAAGCTTATTTTGATCTTGCAGAATTATATTTCAATGCTGGGAATAATGATTTAGCTATTGAAAATTTTAAAAAAGCGGCTGAACTAAAGCAAGATGATCCGGAAGTCTTTTATAATTTAGGAGCTCTTTATTTTAAGATAGGCAATATAGATGAGGCAAAAAATCATTGCGAAAAAGCCTTGCAGATAAAAGCTGATCATCCTCTCGCTAATAAAGTTATGGGATATATTTATGTTAATAAAGGAGATTTTCAGAAAGCAGTTGAGCATTTACAAAAATATCTTGAACTTACACCTAATGCTTCTGATAAGAAAGATATAGAAGATTTAATAAATACTTTAAATGCAGAGATTCAGAAAGGCAATAAGTAGATAGAGGGTTAGAGGAAGGTAAAGGATAGGCATCAGGTAGCAGAGAATAGCCAAGAAAAAATAAAAAGAATGAATAATCTTTTTTTAACTGCTGAAAAAATTTCAAAAGTATTCTATCCATCTCTTATAAGAAAAAGAAATAAAGTAGAGGTATTTGGGAATATAAGCTTTGAGCTTAAGAAAGGAGAATGCTTAGGCATAATTGGTCCTAATGGCATAGGGAAAACTACTTTACTTAAGATAATTGCTGGGCTTATAAAACCTACTGAAGGAATAATTAGATTTCATCAAAAAGAAAAAATAGGTTTTGCTACAAGCGAAGAAAGAAGTTTCTTCTGGAGGCTTTCTGCATACGATAATCTTGATTTTTTTGCTTCACTTTGTAATATTGAAAGAAAAACAAGAAGAGAAAAAATCCTATTTTTTTTGAATTTATTTGAAATGGAAAATTATAAAAACAAATTATTTCTTTATCTATCATCAGGAATGAGACAAAAATTAAATCTTATAAGATCAATAATTATTGAACCTAACTTACTCTTATTAGATGAGCCTTTAAAAAATTTAGATAATGTTTCTAAGAATATTTTCTTAGATTGGCTTAGAGCTAAATTGGAAGAAAATACACTCTCAACAATATTTGTTAGCCATGAGTTAGAAGATTTACTAAAAATATGTCAGAGGATAGTTTTAATGGAAAAAAATTGTTTTTCTATCTTTGATGCATCTTTCGTTAAACAGTTGGACCAGCTTAGTCGTGAAGTAAAGATTAAGATTAAAAATTTTCCTGCTGGAGTCAAAATTAATTTAGATGGAATTTCAATTCAGAAGGAAAACGATACTTGTGAAATAATAATTGAAGAAGCTTATGCTCAAGATAGATTAAAAATGTTTATAGAACAGCTTTGGATTAATAAAATTGAGATAGTAAGTTTAGAGGTTTTACCTTTACAAATAAATAAATTAATCAAAAAATTAAAATTAAATTGATGTGGATAAATTATTTTCCTTTATTATAAAAGATCTAAAGATAGAAATAAGCTATAAATTTTCATTCTTATTAAAAATAATAGGTATCTTTGTGTCGCTTTCAATATGGTATTTTTTAGCTAAGCTCATCGGTAAAGCAGTATTTCCTTATTTGAAGTATGATTATTTTTCATATGTGCTTATAGGGATAGCTTCTTCAGAATTTCAAAATGCAGGAATGAGAAGTTTTTCTGATAAAATTCGTCAGAATCAATTGACTGGAACTTTGGAAGCTTTATTTATCACCCCTACAAATCCTTTCTATATACTATGGGGGAATACCCTTTGGGAATTTTGTTATGCTTTTTTTCATAGTGTTATATTTATAATTTTAGGGGTTATACTATTCAACATTAGAATTAATATTTCTTCTTTTTTTATTTTAATAATTTCAATAATAATAGGTTATTTTGCATTTAGTGCTTTAGGAGTTATTTCTGCGAGTTTTATAATGATATTTAAGAGAGGGGACCCATTGAATTTTGCTTTGGCTTCTTTATCTACTTTACTTGCAGGAGTTTATTACCCTATTGAGATATTACCGTCGCCCCTTAGGCTATTATCAAATTTTCTTCCGGTTACTCATTTTTTAAAAATTATGAGAGAACTTTTATTGAGCGGGTCCCCTTCTGAAACTGCCATTAGATCATTAATCTTTTTAACTACTTTCGTAATTCTTCTTCTGCCCTTAAGCCTTCTTTCCTTTAAAATTTCTTATGAAATTGCTTTAAGAAAAGGAACCCTTAGCTATTATTAATATTCAGGATATTCATCCATTGCAGGTGCATGTCCTTTCTTCTTTTTCTTTTTCTCGGGCATTTCAGTAACAACAGCATCAGTAGTAATTAATAATGAAGCAATGCTGGCGGCATTTTGCAAAGCTACTCTTGCTACTTTTGTGGCATCAATAACTCCTGCTTCTTCTAAATCTTCAAGTTTCTCCTTTAAAGCATTGAAACCAATATTGTTTTTTGATTCCTTAACTTTTTGAACAATAGTGGACGCTTCAAAACCAGCATTTGAAACGATTAAACGAATTGGCTCTTCTAAAGCTCTTTTAACTATTTGAGCTCCAACCAATTGATCCCCTTCTAATTTTAAATCATCAATAGCCCCTAAGCATTTAAGATAGGCTATTCCGCCACCGGGAATTACCCCTTCTTCTATAGCAGCTTTTGTTGCATTAATAGCATCTTCTATTCTTGCTTTTAGTTCTTTCATTGCTGATTCGGTAGGGGCTCCAGCTTTTATTACTGCTACGCCACCTGATAATTTTGCAACTCTTTCTTGTAGCTTTTCTCTATCATAATCTGATTTAGTTTCTTCTATCTGTTTCTTAATTTGTGCTATCCTCCCTCTTATATCTGCCTTTGAACCTGCTCCTTCAATTATTGTCGTATTCTCTTTTGTTATAATTACTTTTTTAGCTCTGCCTAAATCCTTCAATTTTACATTCTCTAATTTGATGCCTGTTTCTTCAGCAATCATTCTACCGCCTGTCAAAACTGCTATATCTTCTAGCATAGCCTTTCTTCTATCTCCATAACCGGGCGCCTTCACAGCTGCACATTTAAGAACCCCTTTGATTTTATTAACTACTAAAGTTGCTAAAGCTTCTCCTTCTACTTCTTCCGCTATTACTAATATTGGCTTGCCTTGCTGAGCACAAGTTTGTAATAATTGTAATATATCTGGAACAGCGCTTATTTTCTTCTCATAAATTAAAATATAAGGCTCTTCTAACTCCACTTGCATTTTTTCCGCATCTGTAATGAAATAAGGAGAAAGATAACCACGATCGAATTGCATTCCTTCAACAACTTCTAACACAGTATCAGCGCTTTTCCCTTCCTCTACCGTTATCACCCCTTCATTACCCACTTTCTTTATAGCTTCTGAAATTAATTCCCCTATCCTCTCATCATTATTTGCAGCTATGCTTGCTATAAAGGATATCTCCTTTTCATTCTTTATCGGCTTTGATATCTTCTTCAATCTCTCGACCACAGCCGCTACTGCTTTATCAATTCCTCTCTTGATATCCATAGGATTATTACCAGCAGTCACTTGTTTTAAACCTTCTCGGTAAATGGCTTGAGCTAAAACTGTCGCCGTAGTTGTACCATCCCCTGCTAAATCATGCGTCTTGTTGGCTACCTCCTTTATCATTTGTGCACCTATATTCTCATACTTGTCTTTGAAATCAATTTCTTTAGCTACCGTAACTCCATCTTTCGTTATAGTAGGCGAACCAAAAGTCTTGCTTATTACTACATTCCTTCCACAAGGTCCCAATGTAACTTTTACTGCGTCGGCAATCTTATTTATTCCTTGTAATATAGATTGCCGCGCATCTTCAGAGTATTTTATATCCTTCGCAGGCATATTGCTCCTCCTTTTTTAAAATTTTATTCTAATATTGCTAAAATATCCTCTTCACGCATTATTAAATATTCCTCATTATCCATCTTAAATTCTGTCCCTGAATATTTAGAAAAAATAACTTTATCCCCTTCTTTTACCGATAATTCTCTTCTTGTTCCATCTTCCATTAATTTACCATCTCCCACCGCTATCACTTTCCCTTTTTGCGGCTTTTCCTTTGCTGTGTCAGGTATTATTATCCCTCCTACCTCATGCTCTTCCTCTAAGACTTTAATAACTACCCTATCATGCAATGGTCTTATCTTCATATCTTATCCTCCTTTATTAATATTTTAATTCTTTGAAGTTTCATCTTTATATTTATAAATTTTAACTTTTGCCGCTCTTATTACTTTGTCCTTAAATATATAACCCGGTAAAACCTGTTCAGCAATTTTATTATCTTTTTCTTTATCATCAGTTGGCTCAATTGCAATCGGCTCCACAAATTTAGGATCTAAATTATCATCTTTTATCTCTATTAGTTCTATATTCTCTGAATTTAATAATTTTATCATCTGTTGATGTATTAACTCTAACCCTTTATATAAGCTGTCGCTATCTTTATAGCGACTATATGCTGATATAGCCCTCTCTAAATCGTCTATTATCTCTATAATTCTACCGAGCAATTTTATCTTGTATTCTTCTACTTCATTCTCCTTCAATTTCTCCATCCTCTTCATAAATGAATTCTGCTGATTCTTCAATCCTTTGTAAGCTGATATGTATTCTGTTAATTGCTGCTCGGATCTCTTTAACTTATCCTCTAACTCCGCTACATAGCTTGGAAATAATTTCCTTTCATCAAATCCTTCTACTTCCTTTCCTATTTCTTCAGGACTTATATTCTTCTGAGCCCAAAATCTTTTATCTACTATCTTTATATTCTTTTTTTCATTATGATTAGAATTTTTTCCTTGCATTTTTTATAAAATTAAACTCAATATGAATTTTTATGAGAAATTAATGAGAAAGGAAGCTGAGAATAACTTTTTAAAGCATAATATTATAATATTGCTCCCTTCTATTGTCAAGAGAGCTTATAATTAGAGTTTATAGAGTTTATAGAGTTGAGAGTTTATAGAGTTCCACAATTATAACCATAAAATCTTCTTTGTGTTTTTTGTGCTTCATTTGTGATCTTTGTGTTTTCTTTGTGCCCTTTGTGGTTTATAATTTTTGTGCCAGTGGATTGGCTTTTAGCATTTGGAATAAACTGACTATATACAGCTTATAGAGTTTATAGAGTTAATAGAATTGAGAGTTTATAGAGTTCCTCAGGTAGGGATTAAGGATTATGAGATAAGGATTAAGCGATATATAAACTATATAAACTTTTTTCTAATTTTTATCAAATAGGAGAAATATAATCTCCGAAAGTAATAAATTGAGGAACTCTCAACTCGAATAGAGTTTATAGAGTTAATAGAATTGAGAGTTTATAGAATTGCACAATTATCTTAAGGCTAATGATCAAAAGGTAATAGATTGAGGAACTCTCAACTCTACAAACTCTATGAACTCTATAAATTCTATTATATAATTATAAAAAATTTGCTTGAAGGCTTAAGATGAAAATCTTATGGAATTTAAATTAGTTTCTGAATTTAAACCAAAAGGGGATCAAATAAAAGCTATTGAAGAATTGTCAAAAGGAGTTTTAAGTAAATTAAAGCATCAAGTTCTTTTAGGTGTTACAGGTTCTGGAAAGACTTTTACTATTGCTTGCGTTATTGAAAAAGTTAAAAAGACAACATTGGTCATAGCTCATAATAAGACTTTAGCTGCTCAATTATATCAAGAATTTAAATCTTTCTTCCCTTATAATGCAGTAGAATACTTCGTTAGTTATTACGATTATTATCAGCCTGAAGCATATATCCCTCAAACAGATACTTATATAGAAAAAGAAGTTTTAATAAATGAAGATATAGACAGATTAAGATTATCTGCAACTAAATCTTTATTTGAGAGAAGAGATGTCATTATTGTTGCTTCAGTGTCTTGCATTTATGGACTGGGCTCGCCAGAAACTTTTTTTGGAATGCATCTATTTTTAGAAAAAGGAAAAGCTTGCAGCAGAGAATTTATAATGGAAAGACTTACTGAACTTCAATACGAAAGGATACAAGGAGAATTAATTAGAGGATTCTTTAGAGTTAGAGGGGATAAAATTGAATTATTTCCTACTTATGAAGAATTTCCTTTAAGAATAGATCTGAAAAATGGATTAATAGAAAGCATTTCTGAATTTGATCCAATTACTGGAAAAAAGATGAAAAATATGGAAAAAGTTTTAATATTTCCACGAACTCATTATGTTACTCCAAAACCTCGTTTAAATTTAGCCATTGAAAGTATACGGAAGGAATTAAATTTTCGCTATAAAGAATTAGTAAAAGAGGGGAAGTATGTAGAAGCTGAAAGATTAATGCATCGCACTTTATACGATATTGAATTACTTAAGGCTACTGGATACTGCCATAGCATAGAAAATTATTCACGCCATTTAGATGGAAGAGCACCCGGAACTCCCCCTGCTACCTTGATAGATTATTTCCCAAAAGATTTTTTATTAATTATAGATGAAAGTCATGTTACCATCCCTCAAATCCGTGGAATGTATGAAGGAGATAGATCCAGAAAACAAACTTTAGTTGATTTTGGCTTCAGGCTTCCTTCCGCTTTAGATAACAGACCTCTTAATTTTGAAGAATTTGAAAGCAGGGTAAATCAAGTTATATATGTCTCAGCAACACCAGCAGAATATGAGATTAAAAAATCCAATTACAGAATTATAGAACAAATTGTAAGACCGACAGGTTTGATGGACCCAAAAATTACTGTTAAACCTACAAAGTTTCAAATGGATGATTTATTAAAAAATATTCACCAAAGAATTGAAAGAAATGAAAGAATCCTTATAACTACATTAACAAAAAAAATGGCAGAAGAGTTAACAACATATTTGCAAGAGAATGGTGTAAGAGCAAGGTATCTTCATTCAGAAATTGACACGCTTGATAGAGTAGTGATTTTAAGAGATTTAAGATTGAAAGTTTTTGATGTTCTCGTAGGAGTGAATTTACTGCGAGAGGGTTTGGACTTACCGGAAGTAAGCTTAGTGGTGATTATGGATGCTGATAAAGAAGGATTCTTAAGGTCCACTACCTCTTTAATTCAAACTATGGGAAGAGCAGCAAGAAATATCAATGGACAAGTTATAATGTACGCTGATAGAACAACTGAATCGATGAAAAAAGCTATTGAAGAAAGCCAAAGAAGAAGAGTTATTCAAGAAGAATATAATAGATTAAATAATATTACACCCCAAAGTATTAAAAAAAATATTGCAAATATTCTTACTTCCGTTTATGAGAGAGATTATTATACTATTCCTATTGTAGCTGAAGAAGAAGAAAAATATACTACAGAAAAATTAGAAAAATTAATAAAGGAATTAGAAGAAGAAATGTATAAAGCTTCAGAAGCTTTAGAGTTTGAAAAAGCAATAATTATAAGGGATAAGATCAAGAAGCTAAAATCAAAACTTTTAGGAATATGAAACACGGTGAATGGATCAGAGGCAGATTGGCGAACAAATTTCATAGACTTAGGATAATCTATCTTTTGAAATACCGAATTCTTGAAGTATCCTCATAGCTGCCGCTAATATTTGATTCTCTATATAATAATCTATATCTACATCATTCAATATTGTCATATTATAAGGAACTGCTTTTTCAAAAAGCCTCCCTTTTCCTTTTATTATTATGTAACCTATTTTATGCCCCAGTGTAGGTCTATACCCTTGCTCTTTTAATTTCTTAGCTGCCGCTACATGCGGAGCATTAACTTCATATTTTTCAATTGGCTTCGTTAAGCTTTTCCATATTATTAGATCACTTAATTTAATTCTTAGATTTTTTAAATCTTCTATTTTAGATTTTACAAATTCTATGGCTCCCTCCTCAGATTCATCAATCAATATTTTCTTCAATATTTCCATTTGAATTTCTTTTGCTATTTGAGCCCAATCTCCTCTAACTGCTTCTATTCCAACTAAATCCAAAAATCCTTCTTCGGTTAACCCTACATATTTTTTCTTTGCTTCTGTAAAAAATACTTTTTTATAAATTTTATCTATTTTTATTTCTAATTTTAATTCTTGATTAATTTTCTCTGTTAATTTTATAAGTTTATCAGGTTCGTAGGATACAAATATACTGTCTGTATCTCCATAAATTATTTTCAGATTTAGTTCTTTAGCTATAGAAATAGCTTGCTGTATGCTTTCTCTTCCGAAATCAGCAGCTGATTCAGCTACTGGCTTTGAATACCATCTTGCCGCTAACCAACCAGCATAGCCATAACAAGCATTTGTTAAAATCTTGATCGCTTTTTCAGCAGAATCCAAAAGTTTATAATAAATGCTATGAGAATCAACTTGATTTTTCTCCTCTTTTACCTTTTGCCTACTATTGATCAGATCTATAAGCAATTTTTTATAAAAACCTTCCTGCTGCTTTTTAAAATAATACCCAGTAGTTGGAGACCTCCAGTATTTATCTTCCTCTCCTTTATTTATTTTCTCTGTATAAGTATCAGGCGATAAATTATACATTATCATTAAATTAGGATACATAGATTTAAAATCCATTACTGCTATATTGTTATGCAACCCCCTTTGAGGCGATAGAACTAATCCCCCTACATATTTTTGATATTTTATCTCTTTATGTTTTGGCACAATTTCATTTAATTTTTTTGCATACCTAATTATATAATTTTCTACTCTATATCCTGCAGCAGCAGCTCCCACAGTGTCCAAAGGTATTCCTACTAATTTACTCATCTCTATCGCATATGAAAGAAATTCATTCCCTATATTAGAAATTAGTTCTACTTTTTCTTTTAGAATTGATTGTAATTCTTTTCTCCCATCTTCTGAAGCTGCTAAATCATTTATTTTTAGCTCATCTATTTTTTTATATTTTTGTTCAATTTTTAAATAATCAGCTACATTCTCTAATGTATTAATTTTAATTTCCGGAATCTCTTCTGAAAAATTAACTAAATCAATATTGCTCCTTCCAGTTATGGAAATGTGTCCATAAAGGCTCGGATGAGGCTCATATTCCATTCTATCAATTGCTAATTTTAAATTATTTTGTTTTGCTCTACCTAATAAATACAGCCAATCTCTTCTATTACAATCATAACCAAAAATAATATCCGGATCATAAGTAAATAATTCATTAATAAATTTATTTAAAATATTTTTATCTCCATCATAGTCTTGGAGGACTAAACTTTTCCCATCATTTCTTGAAAGAGCAATAGATATTAACGGGTCTTGTTGTGGATTTGGTATAGAAGCAGGATTATATGCTAAAGTCAATATACTCATTATTTTAAAATTAGGTAGCTCCTTTTCTTCTATCGCTTGAATATCCTCTACTTCATATACTTTATCAACTCTTGCCCCTTTTAATTCACTTTCCCTAACTTTAGCTTTATGCCAGCAAGAAGGGATAACTTCATTATCATATAGATACTGCATTGAAAAACGAATATCCTCTTCATATATATCATCCACTTCATTTATTTTTTTTATTAATTTGCTTATCTTATTTATATCATTAGCCTCTGCTGTATTTAAAATTATTTTTAGAGTATTAGTTTCTTTACCCAATAATCTTTTTTTCTCATAAGCAATTTTATCAATGAATTTAGAAATATCCTTCCTGCCATTTATTAACTTTTGAATTTCTTCAAGACGATCTTTTTCATTATATTTAGAAACCACATAAATATATGGAGCATACCTTTTGTCAATGAGTAATACCCTTCTATCTTTTTCATCAATTCCCCAAAGATGAATCTCTGGCTTACCTTTTATAGTTTCATAATTAATATCAAGAAGCCATAATTTTAATTCCATGCCATAATTTTACCATGAAAATTCCCTCACAAAAAACAGTAAATCGGTTAATCTGTGATTGATCTATTAGGATATTAGCAAGTTTGCGAGTTGGCGTGTTAGTGATTAAGTGAACCAATCAAACAAATTTGATTATAAAATTAAATACCAAAGATTAAAATGCAATCTGAAATGTCAAAATCCAAAGATGAATATTCTTCTTTTTTCTTTAGTGGCATGTTATAAATATCATAAGAGGCAAGTTTTTCCAAAATGCAAGAAGACCTTCCGTTTTTTACTCAAGAGGTAAATAATATTTTATTGCAATGCAAATACATTTTTATGAACTTCCCATAGGAATAATTGGGCGAAATTATTTAAGTATTAGGCAAATACTCTTATCTCGATCTTATTGAAGTATCTTGCTTTTAATATGCATTAATTGATTCTTGCATATATATTTATAAAATATGCTTCCTGCAAATGCAAACCTTTTTCAAATAATAAGATGAGTTTAAAAAATATGAGCTTAAATAAGGAAGAGTATTTTGCAATTGAAACTGAAAAAAGAAAAAAATATTGACAAGTGCAGGGAAGGATAGTAAATTAATAAATCAGAATTTTGAAAAAAATAAAATATTTCAAATGAACAAAACAAAAAGTATTCAAAAAGTTTTATTTAATAATGATGATTTGCAACATAATAGTATGGGCATAGTAATAGAAGATAAAGATGAGAAATATAAATATCTATTGAATGAAATTAAAAATAAAGTTATTTTAGGCGATACTTTCAAAGTGCTTAAGAAGATAGATGATGAAGTTTTTGATATGGTTTTTATTGACCCCCCTTATTTTCTTCAATTGCCCAATAAGGAATTAAGGAGATGGACTGTAAAAACAGTTGTTGAGGGAGTTAATGACGAATGGGATAAATTTTCTTCATTTCAAGAATATGATGAGTTTATACATAGGCTTCTTATCGAGGTAAAAAGAGTAATGAAACCTACTGCTACAATATGGGTTATCGCTACATATCATAGTATTTTCAGAATAGGAAAAATAATGCAGGATTTAGGTTATTGGATACTTAATGATTTGGTTTGGGTAAAGACTAATCCTATGCCTAATTGGTTAGGTGTGCGATTTACTAATGCTACTGAAAATATTATTTGGGCAGTAAAAGATAAAAATTCTAAGAAATATACTTTCAACAAGGAATATGCAAAAGCTTTTGGTATTGGAAAGGTAGGTGCAAATGTTTGGGTTTTGCCGCTTTGTTGGGGTGATGAAAGACTCAAAGACGAAAATGGTAAAAAATTACATTCTACGCAAAAGCCTGTAGAACTCCTTAAAAGAGTTATTCTAACATCATCAAAGGAGGGAGATTTGCTTTTAGATCCCGTTGCTGGGAGTGGAACAACGGGATATGTTGCTAAGGCGTTAAAAAGAAATTTTGTTATGATAGAAATCAATTCAAAGTATGTAAAAGGCATAGAGGAGAGATTTAAACATCCATTAAAAATAACTGACTACCCATTACCGAGTAAAAAATATATTAATGGATATATGAACTTAGATGAATTTAAATGAACTACGAAAAATTTTGTTCAATTCTGAATAAGCATATATTTGAAACGGAAAAGAAAGAACTGCTCCGAAAAATTGCTGATAAACCAGAGCGTTTTGTAGGCTTATTCAGACCAACAAAACCAGGGGCAAAAATCTTTCAGCATCTTCTCCAATCCCATGAAATCCGTATGGGCGATGCTCTTGAAGAAATTATTGAAGAAATATTGTGCTCTCTCGGCTTCAAAATTTTATCCAAAAACATAGTAAACGAAAGTGGTGAGACATTATCATTGGATCAATATTTTACAGATGGAAGGGCATATTACTTCATTGAACAGAAGGTAAGAGACGACCACGATTCTACAAAAAAAGGGGGCAGATATCCAATTTTAAAACTAAGCTTAAAATTTTATAA
>CAYREJ010000043.1:0-13080 GCA_964423235.1 uncultured Acidobacteriota bacterium
ATAAACTCACAACTCTATAAACTCTATAAACTCAGAAATATTTATTTGACAAAAAAATAAACAATTATATATAATTAATAAAAACTTAAAAAATTGATAATTTTAATTGGAATTGTCTTTAAAAATTCGATTTTTTTATTGTAAGCAAAAAATTTAGGAGGAAAGATATGGAGAATTTAATTTATTCAAAGTATAAGATAGAATGTGAGATACGGGCTGGTTCTCAGGCAACAATTTATAAAGTAACAGATGTATTTAGTAATAGGCAAGCAGCAATGAAATTATTTAACAAAAAGATGAATTCCATCGCTGATAAAATTAATATTTCTTTTAAAGAATTCAGTATTATCAATGATTGCTCAAATAATAATATAATTAAAGCTTTTGATTATGGGATAGATGATAAATTAGGTCCTTTTTATATTATGGAATTTTATGATGGATTGAGTTTATCGCAATATGTTTCTGAGAATCAATTAAATGAAGAGAATTGGTGGGAGATTTTAGAAGGGATAATTAAAGCATTAATGGTAGTGCATAATAGAGGGTATTTACATGGGGATTTAAAGCCTTCAGATATTTTAGTAAAAGAGAAGGAAAAAACATTAAGGATAAAACTGATAGATTTTGATTTAGCAGAGAGAATAGAAGATACTATGAAGGGGGGCTCCAGTTTGATGAAGGGAACTATTCCTTATATAGCGCCGGAGAAATATTCCGGAAATCCCTACGATCATAGAGCAGATTTTTATTCCTTAGGCATTATGTTATATGAATTAATAACTAAACAATCAATTTTAGCTTTAGCTATGGTTAAGCAATGGATGAAAAATGCTGAAATATTAGAGCGATTAGGAAGATTAGAATTGAAGCCCCCTCATCTTTATTCAAATATATCCAAAGAATTAAGCGCTGTTATATTTAAAATGATATCTTTGCAACCTTCTCAAAGATATGAATCGGCTCTTGAGATATATGAAGTTATAAATAATTGGAAGAGAAGGCATACACCCAATAGAACTAACCCATTAAAAAATTATTTTATGTCCAATAAAATAGTAAATAGACAAAAAGAATTAACTGCTTTTAAAGAGATTGCTGAAACTTATGTAGGCGAAGGGCATTTATTCGTTTGTAGTGGACAAGTTGGAATTGGCAAATCTACTTTTGGTAAATTAGCAAAGAATTATTGCCAACAAAAAGGTTATTTTGTTATTCAATTTGAAAATAAAGATCAGCCTTTGCAATATTTTATTAAGCTCATAAATAAGCATCAGGATCAAGAAGATAAAATTGAGCAATTTGATAAAACTTATCTTTTTGAAAGATTGAAAGACTTATTTAATAAGTTAATTAATAAATATTCCGGAATAATGGTGATGGTAGAAGATTATGATGATTTGAATAAAGCTGAAAAAGCTTTAATTGATTATTTATTAAAGCAATTGAATGAGTTGCCTGTTTTATGGTTCATTTTAACAGAAGATGGTAGCTATTTTCAAAAAAATATTTTCCCTTTATTAAAGCAAATGTATTATAGTATTCTTTCCTTAAAGAATTTAGGAGTAGAAGAAATTAAAGAGATGATTCAGTCAATGTTTCCCTTTTCTTTGATAACTCCTGCTGTAGCAAAAAAGATTTATGAATATTCAGAGGGTGTTCCCTTATCAGCAATAGAAAGCGTATCATATTTAGTTAATTTAATAGAGGATTTTCGGGATATTTCAGAAGTAGCTTCGTTATGGGAGAAAATTCTTCTTCCCGAGAAGGAGGTTTTTCAAATAAAGAAATTGGAAAAAGTTGATGCCTCAGTTAAGAAAGTATTGAGTTATGCTGCTATTATGGGAAAATCATTTAGAGAAGATATTTTAATAAGGATTGTGCCTAAGCATTTAAAGAATAGATTATATTCTCTTTTGGAGGATGGAATTTCAAATAATTTAATTATTTATGAAATTTCAAGCAACCAATATACATTTCAATCTGATATAATAAAAGAAAATTTGCTTAAAGATATAGGGAAAAAGGAAAAAGTAGTAATAGATGAAAGCATTGCAAGAGCTTATGAGGAAGTATTTATTGATAAAGATAATCTATGGATTTGTAGTACTATTGCGGAGCATTATGCGAAGGCAGGAATTTATGAGAAGGCAATAGAATATTACCAGCGAGCGGCAGCACAAGCTGATAAATTAAAGCTTTATGAAGATACTTATGAATATTATGCCAAGATATTAAGATTTTTAGATTTAATTTCAGCTAATAAAAAAGAAAAAGTTGCAATATTGAACAAAATAGCTCAAGTATGCTTTTCTTTAGGTAAATTAGATGAAGCGATAAATTATTATCAAGAAATTTCAAATTTATCAAAAGAAGAAGACAAGATAGAACCTTTACTAAAACAGAGTGAGATTTTATATCGGAAGTCTGCTTTTGATAAAATGATAAAAATATTAGACGAGGTAAAAAAATTTGAATTAAAGAATGAAGCGAATAAAATAGAATTTAACATATTAATGGCAGAAGGTAATTTTGGGTTAGGGAGATATGAAGAAGCGATAAAGTATATAAATCAAGCGTATAATTTAGCTAAAGAAATGCGGGAGCCTTCTATCATAAGCAAAACATTGAATGTTAAAGGTAATATTCTTGTTAAACAGGCGAAATTTGAAGAAGCTGAAAGCAGTTATCGGGAAGCTTTGGAGCAAATTAGTGAGAGGAAGGATTCACTGGTTGCCAATATTTATTGTAATTTAGCAAATCTTTATTTAGAGAAATCAATGCTAAAAGAAGCAATTGAAGTTTATTCTACGGCAATTGAAATTTATAAAGAAGATAGAGATATATTTGGGTTAGCTTGCAGTAATCATAATCTTGCAATTATATATGGAAAAATGGGAAAGACTGCTGAAGCTATTGAAGCTTTTAAGACTTCTATGTTTAATTTTCATTTAATTAATAATAAGAGTCAGCTGAAGTTTGTATATAACAATATGGCTGCTTTATATGAAGAGATGGGGGATTTAGATAAAGCTTTAGATTATTATAATGAAGCTATGAGAATTGCTATTGATGAAGATGATAAAGAGATAATGGCTATTATTTATGCAAATATAGCTAATATCCATTCAATAAAGGGTATTATGTCTAAGGCAAGAGATTATTTAAAGCTTGCTAAAGAATTGCTTCCAAAAGTTAGCTTAAAAGACCAGATTCTAATAGAAGAAATTGAAGGAAGTTATTATTACAATTTAAGAGAAGCTATCAAAGCAATTCGCAGTTATGAAAGTGCTTTAGAAAAAGCAGTCAAATTAAATTTAAGATTAGATAGAGCTCGTCTTTTAGTTAAATTAGCGGAAGCTTCTATCTATGCTAAGAATTTAATAAAAGCTAAAGATTATATAAGTCAAGCAGAAGGATTATATATAGAAGAAGAGAGGGTTCCGGAATATACTTACTATTTAAGAATCAAAGCATTTCTTTTGAAGAAGGCTGGACAAACCATTGAAGCCCGAAGATATTTACAGAAAGCCATATCTTTAGCTAAAGAATTTGGTCAAATTTATTTATTAGGAAAATTATATTTTGATTTAGGAAATATATATTATAAGAGGAGGATACTTGATAAAGCTAAATTTTATTTGCAGCAAGCGCGAGATATTTTTGAAAGGATAGGCGGCAGTTCTTATTTAAGGAGAATACAAATTCTAAATGAAAGAATAGATAAATATGAGAAGCCTTCAAAGAAAATTTCCAGCGTTATACCGAATTATTTTATAGATTATATAGAGGAAATAATCAGTTATATTTCAAAACCTACTGAATTTTATAAGAAAGTTTTGGAGAAGGCGATAGATTTTGTTGAAGCTGAAAGGGGAGTAATTTTATTATTTGACGAAAACACGGGCGATATGATTATAAAAGCTGCTATTGGAGCAGATGAAATGACGATAAGAGATGTAGCTGAGATTAGCCAAACTGCAATAAAAGAGATGAAAAAGCAAAAGGATATGATATTTTCAAAGTGTGCCAAAGATGATCCGAAATTCAAAGATAGACCGAGTATTGTATCTCATGAGATTCTTTCGTTAGCATGTGTTCCTTTGCAAATAAATGAGCGAGTGATAGGAGCTTTATACTTGGATAGTAAAAAATCAGCTAATCTATTTACAATAACTGATCGGCGCATGCTTGCATTATTTGCTAAATTAATAAGTAGGAGTATTGAGATAGCTGAAGGATACAGTAAAATCTCTAAAGAATCTTATCAGCTAAAATTAGAATTGGAATTAAAACATAAATATCCAGAAATAATCGGCAATGATCCGAAATTGTTGAAAGCTTTAGAATTAGTTGATAAAGTTGCCGATAAAGATGTGAATGTTCTCATATTAGGAGAGAGTGGAACAGGAAAAGAATTGATTGCAAAAGCTATTCATTTTTATGGGAAAAGAAGAGAGAATAAATTTTTTGCAGTGAATTGTGCTGCTTTTACTGAATCCCTTTTGGAAAGTGAATTATTTGGACATGAGAGAGGAGCTTTTACAGGGGCAGTTAGCGAAAGGAAAGGAATTTTTGAAGAAGCAGAAGGAGGCACTTTATTTTTAGACGAAATCTCTGAAACCTCTTTAGCTATGCAAGCTAAATTGCTCCGAGCAATTCAACATAATGAAATAAAAAGGATTGGCAGTAATAAAATAATAAAGGTTAATGTAAGAATTATAGCGGCTTCTAACAAAAATTTGATAAAATTAATTAAAGAGGGGAAATTCAGAAAGGATTTATACTATAGATTGGCAGTAGTAGTAATTAAAATGCCACCTTTAAGAAAAATGCAAGAGGATATACCGTTGCTGGCTCATCATTTTTTAAAGAAATTTAATTTAAAATACGATAAGCATTTTAAAGGCTTTACTTTAAATGCAGTGAATGTATTAAGAAATTATCCTTGGCCGGGGAATGCGAGGGAATTAGAGAATGTTATAGAGAGGATAGTGGCTACGGGAAAAGATAGTGATTATATAGATATAGAGCATTTCCCGAAAAAATATATAACGGGAGCAAAATTAGAAGAAGTATCTTATATAACTGAAGAAGGGCGTTTTAAGACTCTTCCTGAGATGGAAAGGGAAATAATTTTACAAAGATTGAATGCTACGAACTGGAACATAATGGTAACAGCAGAAACTTTAGGAATTACTCGCTTTGGATTATACAATAAAATGAAAAGGTTAGGAATTCAATTTGAAATGAAAAAAGGAAGAAAACCTAAAGATGCTTCAGTGGACCCTAATATTTTAATGCCTGCTGGAAAGCCACGAACCTTATAAGGAAGTGAGAGGTGAGAAGCTTTGCTCCTGCAGGTTTTCCTCAAAGTATAGTTGCAAAAGATGGCACAATTTACGGTGAGGTATTTCCCTATTATTATATGCAAAGGATTCACTTCTGCGATGAAGATATATGGGCTGGTTATCATTTTATTGAAGTGCCGGAAAGAATTGCACTCCTGTGAGATAAGAAGTACCAAAATGCCTGGTTTTCTTTTATGAAGGCATTATGCAATCGCTACAAAGATAATCCCAATGTTCAATGTATTGGTATCGATGACGGTATTGGTAATGATGAGATGTATCATATCAGTGATGATGTTATAGGTAGAGATGGTATTGAGCATACTTGTAAAAGGTATGTTTTTTAAAAAATTAAGCAGTGAAAGGGTAATTTTATAAAATCTTTTAAAAGGGTTTAATTTTTGGGTTCAGCGTTTATCCTGCAGGGGAAGGAAGTATGTGTTTCTACGCCTGAATGCTTGACATTAACTTTTTTCAGCGTAATAATTGTTTAATATGTTTTTAGAAAGATTGATTATTACAGTATAATTAAAAATGTTTACTGGAGGGGGAAATATTTATATAAAAATTTACCCGTAAAATGGATATAAAAAGATATATTGTAGATAAAAAAGAGGATATAAGAAGCCTTAAGGTAATGCCAAGGCAAATCTCCATTCCTCTAACTAAAAATTTTGTTAAAAGTATAATCGGTCCAAGAAGGGCTGGTAAGACATATTCGCTTTATGATCTAATAATTAATAAAGAAAAGCTCAGGGATGAGGATTTCCTTTTCATAAACTTTGAAGACGAGGCAGTAAACCGAGTTGATAGAGATGAGATAATCAAAACAGTTTCTTACCACCATGAAATTTATGGCAGGGAGCCAGAGTTCATCTTCTTTGATGAAATTCAAAATTTAATCAATTGGGAAAGATTTGTTTACACCTTATTCGAAAAGAAAAGATACTTCATATTCATCACGGGTTCATCTTCTAAGCTTTTAAGCAAGGAAATAGCAACCCAATTGAGGGGAAGAACTATCTCTACTTTGATTTTACCATTTTCATTCTCTGAGTTTTTATCGGCTAATAAGGTAGAAATAGGGAAGATAATCACTACTGCAAAAGAAAATGAAATAAAGAATTTATTAAGGAATTATCTCAAGAGTGGAGGTTTTCCTGATTTACTTTTTTCTCAGATTGAAAGAGGTAAATTCTTTAGAGATTATATAGACCTAGTAATTTTTAGAGATGTTGTTGAAAGGTTTAAGATAAAAAGTTCTTATTTAGTCAATATTCTCATTGCCCATATGTTATCTTCTTTCTCAAGCCAATTTTCAATAAACAAAGTCTTCAATACATTAAAATCTCAGGGAATAAAGGTAAGTAAAAAAACGCTTTATTCTTATTCTTCCGCTCTGGAGGATGTGATGTTTTGCTTTCTTTTGCATAAATTTTCTTTCTCGCCCAGAAAAATCTTACTTTCTATACCAAAAATTTATTTCAGCGACGAAGGCTTAATAATAAATAGTTTAACTGGCTTTGAAGAAAATATTGGTAAATTAATGGAGAATCTGGTTTTTCTTGAATTAAAGAGAAGTGAGGATAAAGGCGAAGTCTCAAATTTATACTATTGGAGGAATTACCAAGGAGAGGAAGTTGATTTTGTTGTTAGTGGAGAAACTGCTCAGTTAATTCAAGTTACTTATGCTTCAGCCAAAGAGAATGTAAAAAAGAGGGAAATAATTGCATTGTTGAAAGCGAGTAAAGACTTAAGCTGCAAGAATTTGCTTGTAATTACCTGGGACTATGAGGACGAAGAAAAAATAGAGGGGAAAAAGATAAAATTTATACCTTTATGGAAGTGGTTAGTTGGGCTATAAGGACAAGTTAAATCAGGCGAGGATGAAGGATTACCTCTTCTTCTTTCTTTTTCTTCTTTTCTTGACAAAATTAATTAATTAAGATAGTATGGTAGAACTTGCAAAAATTTTTAAGTAAAATCCTTACTTATTATGTTTGAGAACATATTTTTTTGGATATATGCAATTATTGCTTTATTGAGTGCTGTATTTGTTGTAGGGCAAAGGAAAGCCATTTATAGTGCTTTATCGTTGATAATATTTTTATGTAGTTTTGCTGGCTTATTTTCACTGTTGGGAGCGAATTTTTTGGCTGCAATTCAAGTGATTGTTTATGCTGGTGCTATAATGATACTATTTATTTTTATTATATGGTTTTTAGGCATTAAAGCTAAAGATGAGCCCAGAGTAGAAATGAAATGGATTTATACTGCTATAATATTTTGTATTATTGTAGGAGTTGAGATAGTGATAAATTATTTAAGATATTTCAAAGCAGAAAGAGCAGCTAAAACATATGAAATAAAAGAAATAGCTAAAGTATTATTAACAAAATATGTTTTAGCATTTGAATTAACTTCTATTTTATTTTTAGCAGCATTGATAGGGACATTTTATTTAGCAAAAAACAAGAAAGAATAAAAGGATGATTCCGATAAATTATTATTTAATTTTGAGTGCAATAATATTTGTAATAGGGATGATAGGATTCTTTTTAAGGCGGAATTTAATAACATTATTGATGTGCATTGAGTTAATGCTTAATGCATCTAATTTAGCAGTTTTAGCTTTTGGAAGTAAAGGAAGCGGGATAGATTCAATTATAGTAGTTTTATTAATAATGACGATAGCAGCTGCAGAAGCGGCAACAGGCTTAGCCATAATGGTTTTAGTCTTCAGGCATTATTCGCACTTGTTATTAGATAAGATGAATGAATTGAAAGGATAGAGTTTATGTGGAATCTGATAGGACTTATAATTATTTTCCCTTTAATAGGGGCATTGACAAATACTTTTGCGGGCTGGAAGTTTGATAAAAAAAGAATAGGATGGATTGCTTGTGGAAGTGTAGGCTTATCTTTTCTAATGGCATTAATATTTGCAATAGCTTTTTATTTAAAAGCTGGAGGGGAAAATTTTATAGAAGCTATTTGGTATAATTGGATTTCTTCAGGCAATCTTAGTATTGATTTTGGATTTAGAATAGATTGGTTATCTTTGATAATGGCTTTAACAGTTAGTTTTGTAGGGTTATTGATTCATATATATTCAGTGGGATATATGTGGGAAGACGAAGGATACCGCCGTTATTTTATCTATCTTAATTTATTTATGTTTATGATGCTTTTATTGGTGTTGGCAAATAATTTAGCTTTATTATTTATCGGATGGGAAGGGGTAGGTCTTTGTTCTTATTTGCTTATTGGTTATTGGTTTGAACGAGATGCAGCTGCCGAGGCAGGCAAAAAAGCTTTCATAGTTAATCGGATAGGAGATTTTGGATTCTTACTCGGATTATTTTTAACATTTAAAATTTTTGGTAGCTTAAACTATAGTTTTATTGAATATTCAATCGGCAATAATATAGAACCTACAACAGTTTTAGCGATAGCATTGTTGTTATTTTGTGGAGCGATAGGGAAATCTGCGCAATTTCCTTTATATGTATGGTTGCCGGATGCAATGGAGGGTCCGACGCCTGTGAGTGCATTAATTCATGCTGCGACGATGGTGACAGCCGGTGTTTATATGGTTTGTCGGATGAATTTTCTTTTCCATAAATCCTTATATGCATTATTAGTAGTTTCGGTAGTGGGATTATTCACAGCATTTTTTGCTGCTACTATGGCATTAGTCAATAAAGATTTCAAAAGAGTTTTGGCATATTCTACTATTAGTCAGTTAGGATATATGTTTGCTGGAGCCGGAGCCGGTGCTTACATTGCAGCTATATTCCATTTAGTAACTCATGCATTCTTTAAAGCTCTTCTTTTTATGGGTTCAGGCGCTGTTATGCATGCACTCAGTGGCGAATTAAATATTGAAAAGATGGGTGGTCTCAAAGATAAAATGAAAAAAACTACTATGACTTTTTTGGCAGCTTCTTTAGCGATAAGCGGCATTTTTCCTTTTGCAGGTTTCTGGAGTAAAGATGCAATCCTTGCAGGAGTATGGAATAAATTTGGGTGGGCAATATGGTGTATCGGGATTATTACTGCTTCTCTAACTTCTTTTTACATCTTTAGATTAGTTTTTGAAGTTTTTTATAGCCCTTCACGAATTGAAGAGGAAAAATTGCAACATGTGCATGAAGCCCCGAGTATTATGATTAAGCCTATGATTATTTTAGCAATCTTATCAATAATAGGGGGTTTTTTAGGCTTACCGGTACCGAAGATTAATATAATTGAAAAAGCATTGTCTTCTGTTATGCCTATTATTCATCTTCCGGAACCAGGTTCAATAGAATTTTTCTTAATGGTAGCTTCTTTAGTCTTTTCTCTTATAGGAATTTATATAGCCTACATATTTTATATTAAAAGAAGAGAATTGCCGAGTAAGCTTGCATCTTCTTTAAAACCTGCTTATGGGCTTTTGCTGCATAAATATTTTGTAGATGAAATTTATCAGAAACTTATAGTTAAACCGCTTTTATATTTATCAGAGAGTATTCTTTTTAAAATAATAGATGTTTTTATTATTGATGGTGCGGTTAATGGAATAGCAAGGATTACTGAAGCTTTTAGCAAAGAAAGCAGAAAAATTCAGACGGGTAATTCTAAAGCTTATGCAATCTATATAGTGATAGGGATAATTTTAATACTTGCTTTTTATTATTGGAAAATATGGAGTTAGTTGAAGAGATATGAATCAATTAGGAACTTTTCCATTAATAAGTATAATAACATTTTTGCCTTTAGCTGGGGCAATCATTATATCTTTTATCCCTTCTCGTTTAGAGATTTTGCAGAAGCAAATAGCTTTTATTTTCTCCGGCTTATCTTTTATTGCTTCTCTTCCATTATTTTTCTTTTTTAATTTCAATACACCATTGCTGCAATTTGTGGAAAAATCTGAATGGATACCTCAATTAGGAATTTCTTATTATGTTGGTATAGATGGATTAAGCTTGTTGCTTGTATTATTAACGACTTTTCTTTCGGTATTGGCAATTTTGGCTTCTTATGATGATATAAAGATTCACACAAGAGGTTATTATGCCAGCATGCTTCTTTTAGAAACTGGTATGATAGGTGTCTTCGTCTCTGCTGATATGATTTTATTCTATATATTTTGGGAAGCTATGCTAATTCCTATGTATTTTATCATAGGTATTTGGGGTGGACCTAAAAGAGTATATGCAGCCGTTAAATTCTTTTTATATACCCTATTTGGAAGCTTACTTATGTTGGCTGCTATATTAATTTTGTATAAGTTAAATGTTGAGCAAACTGGAGAAGCGACTTTTGAAATTAGCAAATTTTATAATTTAAAAATAGATGCTTCTATGCAGATATGGTTATTTTTAGCTTTTGCTTTAGCTTTTGCTATAAAAGTACCGATGTTTCCATTTCATACATGGCTGCCGGATGCGCATGTAGAAGCACCCACTGCCGGCAGCGTCCTTTTAGCTGGGATATTATTAAAAATGGGAACTTATGGATTCATAAGATTCTGCTTACCTATATTTCCGGAAGCTTCTAAAAATTTTGCCTTTCCTATTATTGTATTAGCAATTATTGGTGTTATTTATGGTGCATTAATGTCATTAGTTCAAGAAGATGTTAAGAAGTTAGTAGCTTATTCAAGTGTTAGTCATTTGGGAATGGTAATGTTGGGAATTTTTGTTTTTAATATTCAAGGATTGCAAGGTGCAATTATTCAAATGATTAATCATGGCTTGAGTACCGGAGCTTTATTTTTAATCGTAGGAATGCTTTATGAACGAAGACATACAAGAAGAATAGAAGATTATGGGGGATTGGCAAAAGTAATGCCTAATTTTTATGCTTATTTTCTCATAGTAATGCTATCCTCTATTGGATTACCTTTACTAAATGGATTCATAGGTGAATTCTTAATATTACTTGGAGCGTTCAAAAATAATACTATTTATTCAGTATTAGCAGCTACAGGAGTAATTTTGAGTGCTTATTATATGCTTAGGATGTTTAAAAAAGTTATGTTTGGTCCCCTTGATAAAGAAGAAAATAAGAAACTTCCTGATTTGAGTAATAGAGAGAAGGCTATTTTGATAGCGGTAGTTGCTATTATTATTTGGATTGGAATTTTTCCTAATATCTTTCTCAAAAGCATGACTGCTTCCGTTAATCAATTATTGTCCAAATTCCTTTAAATTTATTTTGCGAGGAGCTGAAAATGATAAATTTTGCTCAATTTAATTCAGTGATTTTGCCGGAACTTATATTAATAATTGCAGCTATTGTAATATTGCTTTTAGAGGCTTTTCAAGAAAAATTAGCTAAGTATTCTTCATTCCTGGCATTAGCAGTAATAATTTTTTGCATTTACTATGTTTTCGGACAATGGAATACCAATAAAGAAGGATTTTATAAAGCTTTAATTTTAGATAATTTTGCACTATATGCTGCTGTAATCTACTTGCTTTCCGGTGGATTGATTATTCTTTCGGCAATGTATTATTTAGAGAGTAAAAAGATGGAGAGGAATGAATTTTATGTAATTTTGTTATTAGCAATTGCCGGGATGATTTTTATTAGCAGTTCTAATGATTTAATATCAATATTTATAAGTTTGGAAATTTTTTCTATTGCATTGTATGTATTAGTCTCATTTGAGAAAGTTTCAAGGAAAAGCGTTGAAGGGGCGACTAAATATTTTATTTTAGGGACTTTTTCAGCTGCCATATTGTTATATGGGATAGTATTAATTTATGGAGTTTCTGGTTCAACTAACATTATAGATTTAAAGAATATTTCAGCTACTAATGTTGACCAGAAGATAATGCTATATATAGGAACAGGTTTAATTTTAGCGGGGTTGGCATTTAAAATTTCTTTGGTTCCTTTTCACATGTGGACACCGGATGCTTACGAAGGGGCTCCAACGGTGATAACAGCTTTTATGGCTGCAGCTACTAAAACAGCTGCTTTTAGTGTATTAATAAGGATTTTTATAATGAATTTTAATTCGGGCTTTATATCATTGGAATGGATAATATGGGTTCTTTCGGTAATAACTATGACGGTTGGGAATTTAATTGCTTTAAGTCAAGAAAATATTAAGAGGTTATTAGCATATTCAAGTATTGCTCATGCCGGATATATTTCAGTTGGGCTTGTTCCTTCTACAAGCAGAAGTGATTTAGCTTCTGTTATGTATTACCTTTTAGTATATGCAGTTATGAATATAGGAGCTTTTTTAGTTGTTGCTTATTTAGAAAGTGGGGAGAGTTTTCTTAAAATAGACCATTATAAAGGATTAGGTTTCAGGAATCCTTGGTTAGCAATCGCATTAACTTGGTTTTTATTATGTTTGGCAGGACTGCCCCCCACCAGTGGCTTTATAGCAAAGTACTATGTTTTTCTATCAGCAGCTAAAAAAGGTTATTATTTATTAGTTGTCATTTCTGTATTAAATAGCGTTCTTGCTGCTTATTATTATCTTAGAGTTATTGTCTATATGTGGATGTTCAGTAAAGAAAAAGGATTACCTGTTATTGAAAAGGAAGAAGCCTTAGCGCTCAGCGGGGTAATGGCAATTATGATTGCCTTTATTATCACATTACCTTTATCATTTATGCCCTCAAGATTCCTTCGCTTAGCTATGAGTTTCTAAATAATGCCTTTGAAAAAAATATATCTTCTTATAGCCACAGTTTTTGGTATTGGTTATTTACCGATA
>CAYREJ010000044.1:0-1220 GCA_964423235.1 uncultured Acidobacteriota bacterium
GAAAGACGAAGGGTATATGGCGGAGAAAAAAATCTCTCTTGTTCATTCTACGAGTGCTTCAGCAGCTATTGAAAAAGAAGAAAAGGTAATTGAATCTGTGCAAAAAGGAGAAGATGAAGGTTATAAGAAATTATTTGATGATTATATTCAAGCAAGAAAAAAATGTGGGGAACCTACTGATAAAATAAAATATGAAATATTTCGTGAAACCTTAGAAAAGCAGAAAAAACAAATTTCCGAAAAGGTAAAATCAAAGGAGATTGAATTTTATATAACGATAGAAGATGGGAAAGCCAAGCTAAAGGCAAGACCCAAAAAATAATTTAGCAAGATAATATGGAAGAAAAAAAGTACATAGAAACAGAGATGGAGATTGAGGGGAGAGTAGTTAAACTAAGGGTCCCGGTGATCAAAGAGTTGCCCATATGGAAAGAGACTTCTATCGTTGGTAAAGAAACTATAAGATACGATGCATTTGAGAAGATAATCGGATCTGCTAAATATACTATAGATTTAAGCCTTAAAGATATGGCATATGGAAAAATTCTTCGCTCTCCTTATCCTTGTGCCGAAGTTAAAAAAATTGATATAATCAAAGCGATAAGTCATCCAGGGGTCTTAGCAATAATTACTTATGAAGATTGCAAAAATTATTTTCTCAAATCATTTAATGCAAAGATGCCATTACTAACAAATGAAATAAAATATGCCGGAGAAGAAATAGCTGCTTTAGCTGCTGCTGACCCATATATAGCTGAAGAAGCTATTAAGCTTATAGAGGTTGAATATGAACAGAAACCTTTCGTAATAGACCCCATAGAATCTCTTAATTCACAAGAAATTAAATTTTTTCCTGAAGGGAATTTTATAGGAGGAGGATATGGGAGATTTAAAATTGGCGAACCTAATGTTTATCAAAGAGGAAATATAGATAAAGGATTTGAAGAAGCTGATGTAATAATAGAATCAACATATACTACAGCAGCTGCTCAACATGCTTGTATGGAAGTTCATTGCAGTGTGGCAATGTGGAATGATGATAAATTAATCGTATGGGATAGCACTCAGGGAGTTTATGGGGTTCAAGAAGCCTTATCTAATACTTTGAGTATTCCTTTAAGTAAAATAAGAGTCATTGGAACCTATATGGGAGGTGGTTTCGGAAGCAAAAGCACCGCTCATAAGCATACTATTATCGCTTGTATTCTATCTAAAATGAT
>CAYREJ010000044.1:1254-12927 GCA_964423235.1 uncultured Acidobacteriota bacterium
GTTTTAGATAGAAGAGAAGATTTTATCTCTCCATTTTACAGACCTTCCTCTATTCAATATCTTAAAGCAGGGGTTAAAAAGAATGGGGTATTAACAGCTCTTTATCTTAAAGCAATACATCAGATTGGAGCTTATGTCTATAATTATGTGTGGGGAAATTGTAGCACCCCAGTCAGAGAGTTATACAAATGCGAAAATGTTAAAACAGAAGATTACGCTGTCTTTACAAATACTCCTCCGCCTACAGCAATGAGGGCTCCAGGGCATACACAAGGAATATGGGCATTAGAACAATTTATGGATGAGATTGCAGTAAAGATAAAAATGGATCCTATAGAGCTAAGAAAATTAAATTATGCGGAGAGGGATCCTGTATCTGGGAAAGAATATGCCAGCAAAGGATTAGATAAATGTATTCAAGTAGCAGTTGAAGAATCAAGATGGTCTACCATCAAGGCTTCCAAAGAAAATAAAGCAAATCATATAAAAAGGGGAATTGGCGCAGCTTTGCAAATATGGGGTGGCGGCGGCGGACCACCAGCTTCAGCTATAATAAAAATAAACGAAGATGGTTCAGTTAATCTTATAACCGGAGCTGCTGATATAGGAACAGGAACCAAAACTGTTCTTTGCCAAATTGCTGCAGAAGAACTTGGAATACCTTTATCTGATATTTCAATAATAAATGCTGATACTGAATTTACTACTTATACATTGCCTTCGTATGGAAGCATTACTTTAGCAAGCAGTGGACCGGCAGTTAGAAATGCTGCCAATGATGCTAAATTAAAATTATTAGAATTTGCTTCCGGTTTCTTTAATTCAAATCCGGATGATTTAAATATTAAGGATGGAGTTATTTTCCTTAAGAAGAATAAATCAGTCAGGAAAAGAGTCAGTGAAATTACTCCTTACTTGCCGAATAAGATAATAATAGGAGAAGGCTTAAGGGGTCCTAATCCTGATAAAACATTAAGAACTTTTGGAATTCAAATAGCGGAAGTAGAAGTTAATATAAGAACAGGTGAAATAAAAATTATTAAGATAACAGCAGTTCATGATTGCGGTAACATTATAAATCCTACTACTTGGAGAAATCAAATATATGGAGGCATATGTATGGGAATTGGTTATGCTCTTTCAGAAGAAAGATTATATGATAAACAAACGGGATTGCATATTAATCCCACCTTGGCAGAATATAAGATCCCCACTATAAAGGATGTTCCTATAGAAATTATAATTTTGAATGCTGATGTTCCATATGATGCTAATTCTATTGGTGCCAAAGGAGCAGGGGAGCCTCCTATAATTCCAACTGCTGCTGCTATCGCTAATGCGATTTATGATGCTATTGAAGTTAGAATTAAATCTACACCCATTACCCCAGATAAAATCTTAGAAGCTTTATACAAACGCAAAAAATAAATAATTTCATGAGGCAATTTAATTACATTGCACCAAAAAATATTAAAGAAGCTTTAGCAAGCTTAGAAAAAGAAAAGGCTGCTAAAATCATCGCAGGAGGAACCGATCTTATATCTTTGATTAAATTAGATATCATTAATCCTGAATTATTAATTGATATTTCTAACCTTAATTTAAATTATATAGAAGAAGACGAGAAGGGATTACACATTGGTGCAAGCACTACTTTAACAGAAATTCTGGATAATAAGCTTATTAAGCAGAAATACTCTCTGTTGTTTAAGACAATAAAAGAAGTAGCTTCAGCTCAAATAAGAAATAGAGCAACTATTGCAGGAAGCATTCTTCAAAGACCGCGATGTTTTTATTTTAGAGGTCCATTTAAATGTTTTAGAAAAAAAGGAAATAAATGCTATGCTGTAAATGGAAATAACAAATATCATTGCATTATCGGAGGTGGTCCTTGCTATATCGTTCATCCTTCAGATGTTGCTTGCGCATTAATGGCTTTAAAGGCTAATTTAGTTATTAAATCATTAAAAAGAGAAAATGTTATTTCAATTAATGAATTCTTCATTCTACCTAAAATTAATTTTATAAAGGAAAATATTTTAAAAAATAATGAAATTATAACGGAAATTGTTATTCCAATTAATTATGAAGGAGCAAAAAGTTCTTTTGTGAAAGTGAGAGAAAGAAAAGGGATAGACTTTGGATTGATGAGCATAGCAATTCTTAGATATATGGATAATAATAAAAAAGATAACTTTAGTATTGTGATAGGCGGTATTGCTCCTATGCCATGGAGAGCGATATCAGCTGAAGACATATTGCAATCCGGATTAAGTTCAAAAAAAATTAACTCCGCTGCTGAAAAGATTTTGCAAGAGGCTCATCCATTATCTGAAAATTTATACAAAATGCAAATGCTTAAGGGCATATTAGCTGAGGCACTTGAAGTATTGGATTAAGTTCTTATATTTTAATTTTTACGACAATGGTATCATCGCTAAACAAGCCAGTGGGAATTGATAATATGATTGAAGGAGTAATCTTAGCAGCAGGAAATTCTACCAGAATGGGCTTTCCTAAGCCTTTACTTAAAGCTGGAAAACATTCCTTTATAGAAACAATAATATTGAAATTAATAAATGCGTCAATTAAAAATATTATTGTGATATTAGGGGATAATTATAGGTTTGTGCAGCCCATTATAAATAAATATCCAGTAAAGATATTTAAAAATGAGAAGGTAGAGGAAGGCCAAATTAGCTCTATTAAAATTGCTTTAGAGAATATTTCTAAAGATTCTCAAGGCTTTATAAGCTTTCCTGTTGATTTTCCTTTTGTGAAAGTAGAAACTCTTAAAGCATTAATTGATGCATTTTTGATAACTGGGAAAAGCATTATTCTACCTAAATGTAATAATAGAAGAGGACATCCTGTAATTTTTAAAAAGATAATGTTTCCTTATTTCTTTTATTGTCCGCTGGAAGAAGGGGCACGCTGGATATTGAAAAATTTTGATTCAGAAATTTATGAAGTAAATGTAGCAGATGTTGGCGTTCTTTACAATATAAATTCATTGCGGATTATAAGAATGCAATAAGTTTGTTTAATATACAAGGAGGAATAATATGAGCTATATAGACAACAATTTAATGGAAGGAGAGAAAGTAGTTTACAGAACAAAGTTGCATTGGATAATATTTGGAAAGAGTCTCATATTTTTTTTCTTTTTTCTCTTATCTGTGATTCTATGTTCTTATGGTTATTATCAGAATATAAAAAATATTGTGTATATAGGGGGAGTTTTAGCGATAATATTTGGGCTTTTGGTGATTGCATGGGGGTTTAATGCTTTAATTGAATATGCTTCATCAGAATTTGGTTTGACAAATAAAAGAGTTATGATAAAGACAGGTTTAGTAAAGAGAGAATCTCTTGAGATAGTTCTTGCTAAAGTTGAAGCTATGCATGTAAGTCAAGGAGTTATGGGCAGAATACTTAATTATGGCAGGGTTGATATCAGAGGAACAGGTGGAACGAGCAATTCTTTTGATAAGATAAAGGACCCTTTGGAATTTCGGAAAAGAGTTTTAGAGCAAGTGTCTGAAATACAAATGAGTCATAAGTTATGAAGGATGAATCATAAAAATATTGGTATTTTTAGAATGACAAGGAGAAGATATGAAAGAGGAGGATCTTAAAAGAGAAGGTTGGGTAAGAGCGTTTACTGCTGATGGTGCAAGATTACAGGAAGCGATAGAATTTTATAAGGAGATAGGATACGAAGTGAAGGTTTTAGCATATAAGGATGTGGTTGGGGAAGAATGTGGAGAATGTTTAGTAAGTGGAGATGTGAAGGTTATATATATAAGGAAGGTTGAGGGGTAAATGGGCTTGCTTAAGTCCGATAATAGGTCTTATGTAAACTAAAATTCTCCCTGCATAAATAGATTATTAATGACCGAATTGTGATTATGCAGACCCAATATCTCCGCCCCCTTTGTGTCTCTGTGCTGAATTTATCCTTTTTTGCTCTCCTCCCTTTTCGCTATAAGTTCTTCATTTCTCATCAAATGATAATTAAGAATTAAATGAGTAAATACAATCATAATTAAAATTAAGATACTTATAATTAAATAAATATTATATCTATATAACGACTGCTTAAAAAAATTATATGCATTATATAAAATGAATATCGCTGTTGGTAAATAAATGTAATAAATTGAAAATACCCCTTTTTTAAAGATCAATTTTAAAATAATAAATGATATTAGATACATTGCAAAAAATATCAGAAAAGCTATAAAGCAAAAATTCAAGATATTTATTAATACAGAATATTTATTTTGATAATTCATTTGAAGTTTATAATGTAAAAGGTCTAATATCTTAGTGGTAATGAAAAATATACTATAAAACAGTGCTCTTAATTGATAATAGAACCCACCAAAACCATTGCGACTTGTATAAATAATATTTATTACATTTAAAGTTAGGCTTACTGCGAAAATGAATAAAGCATTAAAGAAAGCAAATTTAGTAATTACTATTATACTATTTGCTTTTTTATTAAATATTAAATTTTTAAAAGATATATATATTTCTTTTAACATTATTTTTCTGAGGAAAAAGCTTTATGATTTTTTTGCATTAGTGAGTGCTTTAAATATTTTTTCAGGAGTGATAGGTAATTCTTTAATCCAAACGCCGGTAGCATTAGCAATAGCAGCTGCGACAGCGGCAAGAACAGGAACAGTAGAGCCTTCTCCTATTTCTTTTGCACCGAATGGACCCTCAGGTTCGTATGATTCTACAAATTCTCCATATATTTCGGGTGCATCTTTAATTGTCATTATTAAATAATCATTTAAGTTTGCATTGACTATTTCTCCTTTTTCATTGAATACAATATTTTCCATAATGGTTTCAGAGGCTCCCATAACTGCTGAACCTTCCACTTGTCCATGAGCCAACATAGGATTTATAGGAGTTCCACAATCATGAGCATCATAAAAAGAATCAATTTTGACTTTTCCTGTTTCAAGATCAACGGAGACTTCGCAAATAGTTGTTCCAAATGAATATGCTGGAGATGTTCCAACTGCTGCTCCTTTATAAGTTCCTCCTAATCCCTCTGGAGGGGAATAAGAACCTGTCCCGGTTAAAGGACCTCTTTCAGAAAAATATTTCTTTGCTGCTTCACTCCAGTCAATAAACTTCTCTTCATTACCTTTAATAAATATCTTACCTAATTTAGCTTCAAGCTGATTTTCATCACAATTCAATATCTTAGCGGCATAAGGTAATATCTTTGATAAAACATCCTTTGCTGCTCTTAAAACAGCATTGCCAGCCATTAATGTTACTCTTGAAGAATAAGAACCTAAATCTAATGGACATATATCTGAATCTTCAGTCCTTATTTTAACTCGTTCCAATGGAAGTCCTAAACCTTCAGCGCATATTTGAGAAAGAACAGTTGAAGAGCCTTGACCAATTTCTTTCGCATTTATAAAACAAATTGCCACAAGCCCATCTTCTGAAACCTTAATCATAGCATTAGAATGAGGAAATTTTGAACGATATATCGGATAACCTGCTCCGGATACAAATCCACCACTACCTACTCCTATCCCCTTCCCTTTTGGTAGTTTTTTATATTTTTCCTCCCATCCGGAAAGCTCCTTCGCTTTCAATAAAGTAGCTTTAAATTCGCAACTCTTAATATCCAGATCATTAATAGTTCGGGTATTCGGCGTCATAGCATTTCTTAATCTAATTTCAATAGGGTCAATTCCTAAGTCTTCTGCTATCATAGTTAATAAGCTTTCAAATGCAAATCTTGGTTGAGGTACTCCATTCCCTCTTTGTGCTCCGCAAGCAGGCTTGTTGGTATATACTCTATATCCGTCATATTTGTAATTAGGGATCTTATAAAGAGTAGGAATCATACTCCCGGAATAATAAGCGGTAGTTATTCCATAGCCAGTGTATGCTCCACCATCTAAATAAGTCTCGTTCTTCACAGCAGTAATAGTTCCATCTCTTTTTACACCTATTTTAAGCTTAATGTATTGCTTATGGCGTCCTCTATGATGCTGAAAGACTTCTTTCCTTGTATACACCATTTTAACTGGCTGACCACATTTCTTTGACAGAATAGCAGAACAAAATTCCAGAGGGGTTGCTTCAGCTTTTCCGCCAAATCCACCTCCTGCAGTAGGTGAGATTATCCTTATTTTGCTCATTGGAATTTGCAAAACACGCGACAATTGATATTGAATATAATGAGACGATTGCGTAGATGTATACACTATCAGATTATTCTCTTCATCCCAATAAGAAATAGCAGCATGAGGTTCCATAGGACAATGAGTAGTATGATTTCCTATAAATGTTTCTTCTCTGATATAGTCTGCTTCAGCAAAGCCCTTTTCAATATCTCCAAAATGATGCTCTATCCTCGTGTTTATATTATTGGGATAATTTTCATGCAGTAAAGGAGCTCCTTCCTTCATTGCGTCAAAAGGATTAAATACAGCCGGCAATTCTTCATATTCTACTTTAATTAATTTAATAGCTTTTTCAGCCGTTTCCTCATCAATTGCAGCTACTGCCGCTACTTCATCTCCTACATATCTCACTTTGTCTTTTGCCAAAACATGCTCATCATATCTTGCCGGCGAGACACCATATTTTATATCCGGAACATCTTTCCCAGTTATAATTGCTTTGACGCCCGGCAATTTCTCTGCTTCTGATGTATCAATGCTTTTTATAATTCCATGCGCTACTCTGCTCCCTAATATCTTCCCATATAGCATATTAGGAAGATATATATCCCCCACATACTTTAATTGCCCAGAAACTTTCGCTACTCCATCAACACGCGGTAAACTTCTTCCAACTACTGCAAATTTATCTAAATCTTGTTTATCAAATTCTTTAAAATTATGTCTAACCTCTCCTTTTTCATCAAAATATTTCCAATTCTTTATGCTTTCTATTATCCTCTTATATCCTGTGCATCGACATAAGTTTCCAGAAAGAGCATCCTTTATTTCTTCTTCACTGGGATTAGGATTCTTATCTATTAAAGCTTTACCGCTCATTATCATACCCGGAGTACAATATCCACATTGTATTGCACCAATATTAACAAAAGCTTTCTGTAAAGGATGAAGTTCTTCATTCTTTGATATCCCTTCTATTGTCATTATATCCTTTCCTTCTGCATCTACTGCTAATAAAAGACAGCTATTGATTGACTTTCCATTTATTATCACCGTGCAAGCTCCACAAGCTCCTATATCACATCCCCTTTTGGTTCCTGTTAAATGAAGTTTCTCCCGCAGAACATCTAATAATGTCTCATTGTCTTTAACTAATACTTGATATTCCATCCCATTTATTCTTAATGTAATACTTTTAGTTTTCATGCCCTGTCCCCTATTGCTAAATTACTTAAAGCATTACTTAATGCTCTGTATGTTAATACCTCTACCAAATGTTTCCTGTATTCAACACTTCCCCTTATATCAGTTATAGGCTGGCATTCTTCCTTTGCTATTGATGCAGCGCTTCTTAAGAATTCAACCTCAGGCTTTTTGCCAATTAAATAATTGCTTGCTTTTTGAGCAACTAATGGTGTAGGTGAAACAGCTGAAAGAACAATTTTTACATCATGTATAATTTTATTTTTCAAAGTGATTTTTGCTGCTACACCAGCAACTGTGCAAGCGTTTGCTTCGCGGAGACCGAATTTTTGATATGAAGTTCCAGTATAATCTGTAGGAAGCTGAATAATAATATGCTTTATAATATCTCCCGGTTCCAATATGGTTTGTCTTGCATTAACGAATAAATTTTTTAGCGGGAGTTCTCTTTCTTTCCCTTCATTATAAATAATAACAGTAGCATTTAATGCAATTAAAATAGGCGGCAGATCTGCCGAAGGAACACCGCCTGCTATATTTCCTCCTATTGTTCCTAAATTTCTTATAGGGGGTGATGCCATTTGCTTGGCTGCTTCACTCAATCCCCCTATCCTTTCTTTAATTATTTTGCTATTCTCCATTTCATCAATCGTTGTTAAGGAACCAATCCGGATGCTGCTATTTTCTGTTGTTATTCCTTTGAGCTCATCAATCTGACTAATGGAAATTAAATGTTTTACATAATATCTTCCCTGCTTTAAATCAACTACTACATCTGTTCCTCCAGCTATGATTTTAGAATTTAAGCCATATCTTTTATTTAGAGCCGATGCTTCTTGAAGCTCACTTGTTCTATGAAAGGATATTTCCGGTAATTTCATTCACTACCCCTTTATCTTTAACTTTGATTTTATTAGCATTAGAATTTACAAAATTTATTATATAAGATAATCCTGACCACATTGCTAAAATCAGAACCATCCAAAGGAAGATTTTGCCAAGCATAAAATAATCGCCTAAATATTTTTTCCCAAGAATTAATAAAGTAATGCAAAGGACTTGTGTGAATGTTTTAATTTTACCGAGAGTTGAAGCAACAATTATAATTCCTTTTTGTAATGCTTTAGCTCTTAAACCGGTGACTATAATTTCTCTTGATATTATCATATAGACAAGCCAAGCAGGCGCTAATCTTAGTTCCACCAATGCGATAAAAACTGCACAAGTTAATAATTTATCTGCTAAAGGATCAAGCAATTTCCCTAATGCTGTTTCTTGCTTTTTTTTTCTTGCAATATAGCCATCTAAAAAATCAGTAAAAGAAGCTGCTAAAAATAGAATGACTCCATAAATTTCGCTTTCTTCTCCTGAAGTTAATAAAAGGGATACTAAAATGGGGGCAACGAAGATTCTTGTTAAAGTGAGTAAATTAGGAATTTTAAACAAATTAATCATTTTTGAAATTTAATCTTTTATCTTACAAATTTTCATTTGATAAGTCAAATGTTATGCAGTTTGTAGAGTTAATAGAGTTAATAGAGTTATGAGTTCAAGAAATTAAGAAGTTAAGAAGTTAAGGATTTAAGGAAATAAAATCAGCTTTGCGAGCTTTGCGTGAAAAATAATTTGAATATGCACGCAAAGACGCAAAGAGCGCAAAGAAAAGAAGTTAGGAGGTTAGGAAGTTAAGGAAAGCAAATCATCTTTGCGAATTTTGCGTGATAATCTGTGATAATCTGTGTTAATCTTGTGGTTAAAAATCAAAACCACAGGATTACACAAGATTAACACAAGATTGAAAATAGACATAATTAACATGAAAAAAATCTTGTGTTAATCTGTGTTAATCTCGTGGTTTACTTTAAAAACCAAGTATATCGGTAATTAATTCTTCAATCTCTTCTTTACTAAAGATTTGATGCTTTTTCCAATTTTTATCATCTCTATGCGGGAAATCTATCCTATAATGAGCTCCTCTGCTTTCTGTTCTTAGTAAAGCAAAAAGGGCTATCATTTTCGCTACATTTTTTAAATTAATTGTTTCGGCTAATAATCTATTCGGTATTAAATCTTCGGGTAATTCTTTTTCCATTTCCTTTATAATTCTTAAAGCTTCAATTAAAAATTTTTCATTTCTTTTTATACCGATCTTATCCCAAGCCAGATTTTTAATTTTTTTTTGATAATTCATCAGATAGTTTTCATCTACTTGAGTAAAAACAATTTTAGGAATTTCATTAGATTTAGAGAGCTTTAAAGAAGGGAGGTCATTTTTAATGCATTCACCTGCTCTGGCACCAAAGACAATGCCTTCAAGAAGGGAATTACTAGCCAGTCTATTAGCGCCGTGAACACCTGTGCAAGCTGTTTCTCCCGCTGCATACAATCCTTCAATGGAGGTTCTAGCATTTAAATCAGTCATCACACCTCCCATAAAGTAATGAGCAGCTGGATGCACAGGAACTATATCTTTCGTTATATCAACTCCATAATTTAAGCAAGTAATATAAATATTCGGGAATCTTTGTTTAATGAAATCCGATGATAAATGTCTCAGATCTAAAAAAACACAAGATGATTTTGTAATTTCCATTTCTTCAATAATGGAGCGGCTAACTACATCGCGTGGTGCTAATTCCTTCAGTTGATGATACTTATGCATAAATCTTTCACCCTTTGAATTTATTAAATAAGCACCTTCTCCTCTTAATGCTTCAGATAAAAGGAAACGAGGCGAATGCTTTAAATATAATGAAGTAGGATGAAATTGAACGAATTCTAAGTCCATCATTTTAGCGCCGGCTTCAAAAGCATAAGATAATCCATCACCGGTAGCTAATGATGGGTTAGTAGTTTCTTTATAAACTCTTCCACTTCCACCAGTTGCTAAAAGAATAGCTTTTGCATATATAATCTTAATCTCTTGAGCCTTCTCATCAATGCAAATAATTCCTTTTGCTTTATTATCTTCTGAAATAAGTATTTTTAATGTAAAATGCTTTTCCAGAAATTGAATATTAGGGATATGAGAAGCACGCGCTAACAAAGCGCGAACAATTTCTTTTCCGGTAGAATCTCCGTGAGCATGTAGTATGCGATTGCGGGAATGGGCTGCTTCTTTTGTGAAAGCTAATTTAGTTCCTTGCTTGTCGAATTCTGTTCCCCACTCTATTAATTCTTTAATTCTAATTGGTCCTTCAACTACTAAAATTGAAACAGCTTCTTCATCGCATAATCCATCTCCTGCATTTATAGTATCTTGAAAATGTATTCCAACGGTATCTTCATCGCTTAATGCTACGGCAATCCCGCCTTGTGCATACTCCGAGGAGCTTTCGCTTAAATCATCTTTAGCAATGACTACGACTTCACCAGCGTTTTCCAAAGAAATAGAAGCTCTTAACCCTGCTACTCCAGCTCCTATTATTATTACATCTTTATATTCTTCTTTCATAATAAAATTAAAGGGATATATATTTTCTATTATATTATACTCCTAATGATAAACGCGCAGCTAAGGAAGATGGCAAACCAGCCTTTATAATTTTTTGCTGTGCTAATGTAACATTATATGGTATTCTAAGTATTGTTAATTGCCATTTATCATTATCCCAAATGGCTAAAGAAGCATAAGGGCATTTATCTCTGGGTTGTCCTATTGATCCCGGGTTTATTAAATATCTCGCTTCTTTATTTAATGTTATCTTTTGTTTATCTATGCCTATTCTTATTGTCTGAATTACATTATTGTATAAGCAATATATAATGGGATAATGAGTATGACCAAAAAAGTAAATTTGCACATCCGTATTATAAAAAACTTCTAAAGCATCATATTCAGAAAAAATATAATCATCTTCATGCAATGGACTCCCATGAACAATGGCAAAATTCTCTTCTACTCTGATAGGTCCGGCTGGCAATTTTCTTAAATATTTTTTATTGGCTATTGTTAACTTATTATAAGTCCATTGTGCCGATAAAGCAGCAGGTCTATTAAAATTATTTCCACTCTCTAACCCTGCAGCTACTTTATCATGATTGCCTCTAATAATTATTTTATTTTTAATTTTTTTTATTTCATCTATAATTTGATTTGGACTTGCACCATACCCTACCAAATCCCCTAATATAATAACTTTATCTATACGCTTTCTTCTCACAGCAGACCAGCAACCTTTAAAAGCTTCATAGTTTGAATGAATATCTGAAATTATTAAGTATTTCATTTTTTCTAAATTATTTTTTTAAAAATGTATAATAATATATATTTTAAAAAAAATCTATATATGGAGTT
>CAYREJ010000045.1:0-1369 GCA_964423235.1 uncultured Acidobacteriota bacterium
GTAAGAAGGTAAGAAATGGTGGAACTCTCAACTCTATAAACTCTACAAACTCTATAAACTCTATAATGAAATTTATTTTAATGCAAGGTTATAATATAATACCGCAAGGAAATTTATGGAGACAATTTTATTATTAGAAGATGGCAAAATATTTAAAGGGAAATCATTTGGAGCAATAGGAACAAAGTGTGGTGAAGTTGTATTTACAACTTCCATGTCTGGGTATCAGGAAATCTTAACGGACCCATCTTTTGCTGGTCAAATAGTAGTAATGACTTATCCTCATATAGGGAACTACGGTCTTAATGATGATGATAAAGAATCCGAAATTATATATTTGGAAGGATTTATAGTTAGGGAAGCAAGCAAAGCATTTTCTAATTGGAGAGGGAAATTAGATTTAGATCAATATTTAAAGAATCATAACATAATTGGAGCAACGGAGATGGATACGCGAGCTATAACTAAGCATATTCGGGAGAGAGGTGCTATGAAAGGGGTGTTAAGCAGTGAAGAAATATCTTTTAATAAATTAAAAGAATTATTGAGAATCCATCCTTCTATGACAGGAAGAGATTTAACAAGGATGGTATCTACAAAGCAACCTTATTTATTTAATGAGAAATTGCATCCTCTTATAAATTATAATTTTCAAAATTCCAATAAAGAATTATTCCTAATAGTTTATGATTTTGGAGTTAAGAAAAATATATTGAGATATTTGTCAACACTGGGATGCAAAATTAAAGTTGTGCCTTCATACTATAAAGCGGAAGAAGTATTAGAGATGAAAGCGGATGCAGTAATCTTATCTAATGGTCCTGGAGACCCAGCTGCTTGCAATTATATTATTGAAGAAATTAAAAAATTAATAGGCAAAGTTCCAATTTTAGGAATCTGTTTAGGACACCAATTATTAGCACTAGCATTAGGAGGAACCACCTTTAAATTAAAATATGGACACAGAGGAGCTAACCATCCTGTAAAGAATTTAATTACTGATAAAGTAGAGATTACAAGCCAGAATCATGGATTCTCAGTAAATGAAAATAGCTTAAAAGACAGTCAAATACAAATTACTCATATCAGTCTGAATGACGGAACCATTGAAGGATTTAAGCATAAAAATTATCCTATTATGGCGGTTCAATATCATCCGGAAGCTTCTCCGGGACCTCATGATTCTAATTATATTTTTTATAATTTTATTAAAATGATTGATAATAAACCTTAAAAGCAATAAAAGATTTAGTAAAATTATTGGGTTAATAGAATAAGTGAAGTTTCTCAACTTTTTATTATTTTATTGCGAGTTTAGCGAGTTTAAATTCTAACTCGCCAACCCAACAACTAGCCAATAAATAAGATT
>CAYREJ010000045.1:1379-12845 GCA_964423235.1 uncultured Acidobacteriota bacterium
AATATATATTAGTTTATTATGAGAATAATTAAAAATGATTTCATTGTAGTAATAAGTCTGGTAGGAGTTATAATTATCTGGGGTGTAAATTTTCCTATTATGAAATTTGCTTTTTTTCAAATAACTCCTATGGCTTTCAATGTCATCAGATTCTCTTTTGCTTCTGTCGCACTTTTGATTATCCTTCTTTTGCAAGAAGGTTGGCAAAAATTACCTAAAAAGGATTGGTGCTTATTAGCAGTGCAAGGCTTCTTTCATACATTCTTTTATCAAATTTTATTTATCAATGGTCTTTTTAAAACCCCTTCAGGCATTGCTTCCATATTAACTTCCACTTCTCCTTTATGGACAGCTTTATTTGCTTGGCTTTTCAAAGTTGAGAAAATAAACAAGTGGATTATTACAGGTGTTTTTACAACCTTTATTGGGGTTTTGTTGATCGTTATTGGAAGCAGAAATGGATTGACATTTGGGGATGAGCTAAAAGGAGAGATACTGGTTCTTTTTTCTGCTTTATCTTGGGCAAGCGGCACTTTGGTATCTAAAAAGTTATTAGAAAAATATACTCCTTTGCGAATAACTGCTCTATCAATGATTTTAGGTTCCTTAGGCTTAATATCCAGCGGACTTTATATGACGCTTCAACAAGACTGGGCATCAGTAAACCGCTTAACTTGGGAAGCTACTGCTTTTTCAGCTATTTTTTCAATATTTCTCGGCTATCTTGTTTGGGCATGGGCAATTAAAAAAATAGGCGCTACTAAAACCTCAACCTTCGGAAATTTAACTCCCGCTGTTGCTTTTATTTCAGCTTATTTTATTACAGGAGAAAGTGTTTCATTCATTCAAATAATTGGCTCTATTATAGTTATAATAGGAATTCATATTATTATTTTATTACGAGTTAACGATTTGTCGAGTTTAAAAAACTAACTTGCCTAATTGCTAATATTTATTTTTTACTTTCTTTGCCTCTTTGCGAGAATATTCAAATCATTTTTCACGCAAAGACGCAAAGCTCGCAAAGATTATTCTCTTTAATTAACCTTCCTTTTTTTGCATTATTTGCATCTTTGCAAATAATTCGTTAAATTTGTAAAATCCCAATAAAGTAATAAATAATAAACTATATTATGCATTCTCTTGATTTTAGGTTGTAATAATGTATAATCTTATATGATAAAAAAAATAAAAATTCTTCATGATTTATATCCCCTTTTTACCGAATTAAAGAAAATATTATTGGCAGATGATGAGATTATTTTTGGTTATAGCTTTACATAATCTTCAGGTAGCAATTGAAGGCTGTCTTGATATCGGAAATCATATTATTGCTTTAATTGGGGCTAGATCTCCAGAAACTTATGTCCAGATAGCTGAAATCCTGTGCGAGGAAAATATTTTGCCAAAAAACTTTTTAGAAACTGCGAAAAATATGGCAAAATTTAGAAATATTGTAGTTCATGAATATCTATATCTTGACCTCGGTAAACTATATTCATTTCTTTTAAAAATAGATGATATTCGTCAGTTTCTTAAATATCTAATTGAATATCTTAAGAAGAAGCAATAAATTTTTGCAAGATGCTTTCAGATGCTTCAAAAGGAATTGCAAAACAGCAATAAAATAATAAAAAATTATTGATTAATGGTAATTAGTCAGTTTTCTAAAAAGAACTAATCATAATTGTTATCATACTTCATAAAAACAATATCGTTTAAAATTAAACCACGAGATTACACAGATTATCACAAGATTTCAGCCACAGAATTTCACAGAAGAACACAGAATTTCTTATTTCTGTGTTATTCTGTGTGCTTCTGTGGCTAATATCTTGTGTAAATCTTTTGATAATCTTGTGGTTTAATATCTTTCCTTGCTTTTGGGGAAAACTGACTAGATATGATTAATGGAGTTGAAAATATTTAGGAATCCTATTAAAATTTATTTTTATTTTTTATAAGATGAATCTAAAAGAGAGAGCAGGCTATAAAAGATATAAAATTGATATAAAGGAATGTTCTGAGATAATTAAGGTTCCCTCTAAATTCAAAGTTCGCATAAAAAGAATTAAATTGGTATCCCATATCATTAAGGATGTTTTCGAGCATAGGTTTAATTTTAAGATATCACTATCCCGTCCTTGCATTTATGGAGTATTTTCAAGAGTAGTTGGCGGATTATTACCGATGGAAGATAAATGTGTAGGATGTTTGAGATGTAATATTCAATATCCGGAGATTGCCAGAGTTTTCCCTAACAAAGATAGAGGAAAAGATATGAATAAACTTATGAAAGCTGAGCAAATAGACACTATACTTTATGAAGCAAAAACTGGGATGGTGCCTGTAAAGGGAGCCGGTTATCGGGAAGAATTTGGAGGAGAAAACTGGGATTCAATGTGGACTGATATGTCCGAAATTGTAAGACCGACCCGTGATGGCATTTATGGAAGAGAATATATATCTACCACTGTTGACATTGGTTATAAGCCTAAATATTTTAAATTAGATTCTAATCAAAAAATTAATTTTATTTCCATAGAGCTTCCATTTATTTTTGATATATTACCTGATACCAATAGATCAGATTTAATTTACTATGAACTCAGTAGAAATAAAATTTCCAAGGAGGATAGATTTAAGTTGGGGGGTACAAAGAATAAAGAATTTAAGCAATGCCTGGAGGGATCAGCTTTTAGAGATACTTGGTGCAATGGGACTTAGAGAAGTTAGAAGATTGAGAGGGGAGTTAGGAAGAGCTATATTTCAGGAAGAATTAGAAAAAGAAGCTTTTGGGGACATTGAAAATTTTAGAAGCTAAAAAAATTAAACATGGACACAAACAAATCAGAGATAATTTTAAAGATGATAAAGAAGCATAGAGAAGCTTTAAGGATAGGATACAGAAAATGGGCATATATGAAAATGGGTTTGATGCCTGCTTTAGGAGATGCGAGGTGGACAGCGGAATTGATTTTATCAACTTGGTTTCAAGCAGAAAAAGGCTATCCTCCTGATAATGTGATAGAATATAAAATTGGGAATTCTGGGGGTGGTTTTGATTTACTGGATTTCAAAAAAATATTGACTGAAGAAAGGCTTTATGAAAAAGAGCCAATTGATTTATCTATAGAATTAAATAAAAGTTCGGAAGGGAGAAAGATAACTATTCCTATACCTTGGTATGGAGCAGGGATGTCTTTTGGTTCCATAAGTGCTCAAGTGATGGTTGCCAGAGCGATAGCAGCAAAGAATTGGAATACTTTTACTTCTACCGGAGAAGGGGGATATCCGGAATGCTTAAAACCTTACTCGGATAATGTAATCACACAAATTGCTACCGGTATGTTTGGTGTCAGAGAAGAAACGATTCTTATGGCGCCTATTATTGAATTCAAATATGCACAAGGAGCTAAGCCCGGCTTGGGCGGACATCTGTTAGCTGATAAAGTATCAACAGAAGTTGCTATGATGAGAGAAAGCGTTCCCTTTGTTTCTCTTTTCTCTCCTTTTCCTTTTCATAGTGTTTATTCGGTAGAGGATCACAAAAAACATATAGATTGGGTAAAATCTATAAACCCGAAAGCTATTATTTCAGTGAAAGTATCTACACCTATTGATATTGATATGGTAGCAGTCGGAAGTTATTATGCAGGAGCTAATATTTTGCATATAGACGGAGGCTATGGTGGGACAGGCGCTGCTCCAGAAATAGCGAAAAAAAATATTGCTATGCCTATTGAATTAGCTATTCCGAAAGTTCATGAATTCCTTATGAAAGAAGGGATACGGGAGGAAATCACAATTATGGCAAGTGGAGGGATACGCACCGCCTATGACATAGCTAAAGCAATCGCTTTAGGAGCTGACGGATGTATTTTAGGCACAACTGAATTAATTGCTTTGGGTTGCACCAGATACAGTAATTGTGAAAGAGGTCGTGGTTGCTCATTTGGCATTACTTCTACTGACCCGGAATTAACTCTTTTAATTGAACCCCAAGAAGCAGCTAAAAAATTAATGAATCTATACAATTCTTTTAAAATGCAATTAGAAGATATATTAAGAAGTTTATCTTTAAAAAGCATAAGAGAGCTAAGAGGAAGAAAAGATTTGCTTTTTTATAAAGGCAAGTCAAAAAATAAATAACTATTATAGGTATGGAATATTGGAAAAAAAAGAAATTGAAGGCGGATGTGGGGTAATCGGGATAGCATCAGAAAAGCCCTTAAGAGGATACCATCTTCTATCTGCATTAAAACAAATGAAAAACCGAGGAAATGGAAAGGGTGGAGGAATAGCAGCTTGCGGATTAGACAATGAATTTTTTGGAGTATCAAAAGAGCTTCTTACAAACGATTATATTCTTAATATAGCTTTTTTGGATAAAAATATTAGACCAGAACTTGAGAAAGAATATATACTTCCTTTATTTAATATTGACCATATTTATACATTCGAGAATCCCTGTGATTATGAGGAACTCAATATTGAAGTAAAGCCCCCGGTAGTAATGTCTTATTTTGTTCAGGTTAAGCCAAATGTTATAGAGAAATTTATTATTGAAGAGAATTCCGGCTATTCTTTAGAAGAAGCTTCTGACGAAATTGTATATAGAAATACTTACAACCTAAATAAAAAATATTATGCTTCAACAGGAGAAAAAAGAGCTTTTGTATTATCCCATGGAAAAGATATGATAGTTTTAAAATTAGTTGGATATGGAGATGATGTTATAAATTATTATGGGGTTTCAGGATTGAAAGCTCACATATGGATTGGTCATCATCGCTATCCAACAAAAGGGAAAGTATGGCATCCCGGAGGAGCTCATCCTTTCATAGGTATGCATGAAGCTTTAGTCCACAATGGTGATTTTGCTAATTATTCATCCATTTGTTCTTATTTAGCTCAATACGATATTCACCCTTTATTTTTAACTGACACTGAAGTGGCTATCCTCGTATTTGATTTGCTAAAAAGAAGGTTCAAGTATCCTTTGGAATATGTAATTGAAGCAATGGCTCCAACTACAGAATATGACTTCAGTAAGCTTCCGGATGAGAAAAAGAAAATATATAGAGTGCTGCAGTATCTCCATATGCATTGTTCTCCTGATGGACCTTGGTTCTTTTTAATAGCAACCTCTTCAGTAAAAGAAAATAAATATCAGCTTATCGGCATAACTGATACCTGAATTTTGAATATAGATGAAATTTAATAAGTAATTGTAAATTGAATATTGTAAATTGTAAATTGTAAAATGGAGAACAAAGCAAGCCTAATATCCTATTAACTTTATCTTGTGCAATCCTGTGCTTTCAATTTTAATCTAAAAAGCAGTCATAATTTGTGGAACTCTAAACTCTATAAACTCTACAAACTCTATAAACTCTATTTGACACCTCTCATCATAAATGATAAATTTAAAAAATTATGAATTTAATTAAGAGAATAAAAAGAGTAATATATTTTTTTTCAGTCCTTTCGATTTTTATTTTATTAATATCAATAGCTTTATCTTCTTATCTTTCAGAAAAGAAGCCTAAAAATATAATTCTAATAACTATAGATACTTTGAGAGCTGATCACTTAGGAATATATGGTTATAAAGGAGGGACGAGTCCCAACATTGATAAATTTGCCAAAGAATCAATAGTATTTACTAATGCCATAGCACAAGCTCCTTGGACGCCTCCTTCTTTAGCATCTATATTATCCAGCACTAATCCTACTGAACACGGTGTTATTGACTGGGATAGCCTTTATAATCCCAAAGTTAAATTTTTAGGAGAGATAGCTTCTCGATTAGGCTTCCAAACAGCTTTCATAACCAATCATCCGAGCCTTTCTTTAGAAAATCTCGGAATCAATAAAGGATTTCAAAAAAAAATAATTTTAGGAAATAATAGCAACAGAGCTAATGAAGTTGCTGAATTATCAATAAAATGGCTTTCTAAAGAAAGAAAATATAAAATGCCTTTTGTTTTATGGATTCATTTCTTTGATCCCCATGAACCTTTTACTCCTTCCGAACCTTTTGCTACTAAATTTTTACAAAATTTAAATGAAGATAATTATGAAAATGTCCCCATTTGCAAAGAAGAATTTTATTTTGGCTTAAACTGTATTTCTCCATATATTATTCAAGAAGGAATTAATAATATTAATTATTATACAGCCCTTTATGATGCTGAGATAGCTGAAGTAGATGATGCCATAGGCACTCTTTTGAATTATATTAAAAAAGCCAAACTCCTGAAAAACTCTATCATCGTTATAACTTCAGACCACGGCGAAATTATTAAAAAATGCAGTAAAACATTCAATCAATGCATTTATTTTTCGCACGGAACCTTTCTCTATCAAGAATTAATTAGAATCCCTCTTATTCTACATTTGCCAAATGAAGAGAAACAAATAATTAAAAAAGAACATATTGCTTCAATAGATATTTTACCGACACTGTTTTATCTGTTAGGATTACCAAAACCTGATTCTTTTCAGGGCATTAACTATTTTTCAACGAATAAAAATACTAATAGAAAGATTATGGCTTTTGAAATGAGAAATAATTGGTCTGCCGTATTATTTCAGGAATGGAAATTAATAAATCATTTGCAAGAAGCAGAATTATATAATTTAAAAAATGACCCTTATGAAGAACATAATCTATCCTCATCTATTGAAGTTAAGAATTTGGTAAAAATTTTAAAAACATACTCAATGAAGAATATGCATCAAAACTATAATAAAGAGATTGTATTAGATAGTGCATATCGTGAGAAATTGAGTGCATTAGGTTATTTAGATCAATTACATTAAAAAATAAATGGGCAACTTCCTTTTCAAACACAGAGATAAAACCGGCATACCCCTTTTTATTATAATGCTCTTTTTTTCAAAGCCCACTTTTAAAACTTTAATGTTCTCACTACCGCTTCTTTTCGCTGCAGAAGCTTTAAGAATAATTAGTTTAATGTATGTAGGAAAATCAACAAGAGCAAGAGAAATTAAAGCCCCTTTTCTGGCAACAGGCGGTCCTTATGCCTATGTGAGAAATCCCATATATATTGGCAATCTCTTTATCGGTTTAGCATTTATGATCTTATTTAATCCAAAGTTAATCTTTTATTTAATTTTTGTTACCCTCTTTTTTCTTCAATATACTTTGATAATAGTAGAAGAAGAAAATTTCCTTAGAAATGAATTTGGAGAAGCTTTCCTATCGTATAAGAAAAAGATAAGAAGATTTATCCCTTCTTTAAAACCTTATCCAGAAAGAACTACAAGGAAATATTCGTTAAAAGATGTATTGAAATTTGAAAGATCTACCATTTATTTAATCATATTTATTTTAATTTTAGGTGTATTAATGATTTTCTTGCAACGAGGGATTAGGGATTAGGAATTGGGGATTAGGAATTGGGAATTAGGAATTGGCAATTGGGAATTGGGAATTAGATAAATCATATCTTTACTTTGCTTTAATATTTTTAAGATATTTGTAAAAATCACTTTCAGTAGATAGAATCAATATGCTATTTCCTCTAATAGTATTAGAATATGTTTCAAGAGTCTTAATAAAAGCATAAAAATCTGGGTCTTTATTATAAGCTTCAGCATAAATTCTGGTTGCCTCAGCATCAGCTTTACCTATTATTTCTTGAGCTTGTTTATAAGCTTCTGACCTAATTCTTCTCAATTCTTTTTCTTTAAGACCAGCTATTTCAGCTTTTTTCCCTTGACCAATTGAGCGATATTGTTCAGCTATCCTCTTCCTTTCTGAAATCATTCTTTCATAAACTTTTTTCAAAACCTGATCCACATAATTAATTCTCTTTATCCTAACATCAAGTAATTCAATTCCATATTGAGGAGTTAATTTTTTTGCAGATTCCAAGATTTGATTTAAAATAGCTTTCCTACCTATACTAATTTTTTCTCTTAGTTCTTCAGATTCTACTTCTTCTTCACTGGGCGGCAATTCAGTTATTCTATTTGTGGACCTTACAATTTCTATTAATAAATTTCTTGAGATAAAATCTCTGGTAGCAGAATCTATAATATCATCTAATCTGCCTTGAGCATTTCTTTCATCTCCAACAGATTTTAAAAATTTTAAAGGGTCAGCTATCCTCCAGCGTGCAGTCGTATCTACCCAAATGTATTTTTTATCCTTTGTGGGGATTTGATTCGGATAGCCATCCCATTTCAGGAATCTTTTTTCAAATCTATGAATTTCCCAAATAAAAGGAATTTTCATATAAAGACCGGCTTGTGTAATAGCATTACCGATTGGTTGTCCAAATTGAGTAATAACCACTTGCTCAGTTTCATCAACAGTGAAAAAAGAATCCCCTAAAACTATTAATAAAACAATCAAAGCAATATAAAATACGATTTTTTTCCAATCCATTGATGATACCTCCAAATTATTCATTTGAGGATTGCTGTGATTTCCCTAAAGGCAAGAAAGGGACTACTGATTTTTGAGCAGGATCAATAATATAAATTTGGCTAACAGTAGGAATAATATTGTTTAATGTTTCTATATACAATCTTTGTTTAGTAACTTCTGGAGCCTTTTTATATTCTTCTAAGACAGCAGTAAACTTCTTAGCATCTCCGACTGCTCTATTAATTCTTTCATTAGCATAACCTTCAGCTTCAGCTATCATTTGTTGTGCTTCTCCTTGCGCTTTCGGTATTATTTTATTGTAATCTTCCCAAGCTTGATTTATGCTTCTTTCCTGTTCTTGTTTTGCTTCATTAACTTCATTAAAAGCAGGTTTGACAGGTTCGGGAGGATTGACATCTTGTAATTTTACTGTAACTACTTTAATACCAAGCTCATATAGATTTATCAAACTCTGAAGCTGCTGTTGAATTTGATCAGCTATTTCTTCTCTACCTACTGTAAGAACTTCAGTAACAGTATGATCACCAACTACTTGTCTGGTAACTGCTTCGGATAAGTCTCTTAATGTTATTTGAGGGCTCCTTACTTTAAAAAGAAATTTAGCTGGATCGGAAATCTTATATTGAACAATCCACTCAACATCCGCACAATTCAAATCACCTGTAAGCATTAAAGATTCTTCTTCAAATCTTCTTGAAACATATTGAGTAACTTCACCAGCTTCTTTTGTTCTGAAGCCAAACTCTTCTTTATAAACATGCTCAATATTAACTTTAGTTAATTTTTCTATTCCCATCGGGAACTTAAAATGCAAACCAGCATAAGTAGTTCTCACATGCTTTCCAAATCTTCGGATAACTCCTGCTTCTCCCGGACCGATCGTATAAAAGGAAGAATATCCTACAATTATCGCTATTATTATCCAAATATATTTTTTGTATTTATCCCACTTTATGGGATTTGAAATCTTATATTCATAGTATCTCGCCATTTTACCTCCTTAAAAATTTATAATATTCTTTTCTGATAATTCATCCTTTCCACATAAAAACAATGATGAATAAGGCATCCTTTTTTTCGTTTCCTCTTTTACTGATTGAGCTAATTGTCTTATATCCCATTGCGCATGCTTATCTGCTCTCAACCGCACAAAATGATACACCTCTCTCAAATTCATTCTCACTATCACTCGCCGTCGATGCGAATTTGTCAAAATATAATCTGCTGCATCTCCATAAATCTCTTTAATTTCTTTGTAAGCTTTATTAGTTCTTTCAATAATTTCCATAAATTGATTCTCTAAACCTATATCTTTTATGCTTTCAGGAACAGTATTTCCTAAATTTATATCATAATCGCTTGCAACTAATGTAGCCATCCGATGCCTTTTCAATTGCGCAAATGAAGAAGCACTTATAATTGCTTGAAAAGTAATTTCAGCAAGTTCAAATTCTCTGGGTGGAACATCATAAAATTGCATCTTATTAAAAAGCTCTTTATAAATGCTCTCCTTTATTTGAGCATTAAAATTTTTAACTAAATCAAAAGCTTGATGAAAATCTATTGACTTTACTCTGCTGATTATAGAAGCTAAAATAATTTCATCAGCTCCTTCAGAATAATTTATTATCTTAAAACCTATATTATCTGCTCTGTCCCCCGCTTTAACAACAATATTTTGAAATTTATTATTTAAATTAGAATAAATCTCTTTTTCATATTCTGAAGGACTTGGAAATAGAATTATAGAAGGTGCAACATCTTTAACTAATTCAAACATTTTTCCCCCGAGCTCTTGAATTTCTATTCTTTTACTGAGGCTAAATCTTCTAAAAAGATGTTCTAAATTCCTTGCATTTATTGTAAGACCAACTTGACCTTCCGTCGCTAAAGGAAGTATATATCTTGCATCTTCTTTTGCTTTCCCTTCTATTATTTTCATTACTGATTGCTCAACAGACTTATCCGTATACTCTTTCATACAAAAATCTAACAAAGCTTTATATGAATACTGATAAAACTCATTTTGAAGATTAACTACATTTTTAAATAACTCTCTTAGTTTCTTATTTTTAATTTCTTTAGGAACAACAAAATCCCCATCAAGTTTAACATATCTTTGTGATTTCTCTGTATATGAAACTAATCTAAATTTTTCAATTTCTTCAAGAGCTAATCTTGAAACTTTCATAATATCAAAATTAAATACGGCATGTTCAGCAACTGAATGATGACCCATTTCAAAAATTATCCTCTGATTAGATTTTCTCGCTCTCTCAACATCTTTGCAAGCTTCTTTTCTCAATGTTGAAACATCTTTTGAGCTTCTGCTTATCCGAGCATAAGCTGCACTAAATGTCTCAGGAGTAATTACATATTTATTAGATCTGTTGATTTTTTTTAAAATATCTATGTCTATATTAAAACCAGCTAATTTAACTATCATTCTTCATCTCAAAATAATATTTATATTACCATGAAAACATTAATTTTGCTATGAAAAAAAATAGAGTTTATAGAGTTTATAGAGTTGAGAGTTTGTAGAGTTCCACAAAAATTCCCCTTTTCGCATTATTATGATTAATGTGCTAAAACAAAATACTACCTTATTTTTCTGCATATTAAATTTATCTTATCTTAATCTTGCTTAATCTTGTTGTTTCAATTTTAATCCGATAAACCATCACGCGATTCTGGATACATATGCTAATGAATCACGAAACTTTGCTCACAAATCTCTAAATCTTGTAGCTAGTCAGTTTTCACCAAAAAAATAAGCAAAATTGTTATCATACTTCATAAAAATAATGTCGCTTAAAATTAAACCACGAGATTACACAGATTATCACAAGATTTCAGTCAAAGAATTTCACAGAATAACACATAATTTATTATTTCTGTGTTATTCTGTGTGCTTCTGTGGCTAATATCTTGTGATAATCTTGTGGTTTAATATCTTTCCTTGCTTTTACGACTAAGGTGCCAGAGCAAAATACTAAAATAGAGTTTATAGAGTTTATAGAGTTGAGAGTTTGTAGAGT
>CAYREJ010000046.1:0-11304 GCA_964423235.1 uncultured Acidobacteriota bacterium
AAAAGGTAAAAGCAAAAAAATTTAGGGATAAATGGTATAAAATCATCAAGAAATATATGAGTAGTTCTTTGAATACTTCTAAAGCTTGAAATGAAGTTAGCTGAAAAATGGCAAGCCAGAAATAAAATAATTACGCAAATGGTAATAATTATTTTTTCTTTTATCTTGAGGTTATTCATAGAAAGGATATATTATATAAATATTAGCAAAAAAAATCTAATTAACTGGTTTTGAAATTTTTATTATTTATTTTTTTATTACGAGTTTGCGAGTTTAGCGTCTTTGCGTGAACAATTATTTGAATAGGTGCGCAAAGAATAAATGCGGGGATTATTTAAATTGCTATAAAAGAAGAATTAGAAGAAGCTAATAAAGTATCTAATTCCTAATCCTTTAGATGGGTTAGCATTTTTTCTGCGCTTTCAGTTAATAAAGAATCATCCTCTTGAATGCTTAATTTTCCCAGCGGCTGTAATTGCAAGTCAGGTGGTAGTTCTTGATATGACAGCAAAACAATTTCGGGAAATTCAATAGTCAATATTTTTTTCAAAAAATACCTTACCTCCATTTGAGTTAAAAAGATAGGTCTCTTTGAATTCACGAAATCATTTTTATTGCTTATATTTTTTTTTAGAAATTTTCTTGTTGCTTCAATAATTGATTGAGTGATTGAAGGGTCTAATGCTAAGAAGCTGCCTGTTGAAGATTGATGGATGGAATCTTGAATAATCATTTCTAAATGCGGATCAATTAAATATACAGGTAGAAAATTACCTTCTCCAGCATATTTCCATGCAATGTATTTTTTTAATGCAGACCGCACGTGCTCCGTCAGCATTACGGGATCGCTTTCATTAGGAGCATGCTCTGCTATAGCCTCAATTATGGTTTTCATATCTTTTATGGAAATATCATCCTGGACGAGTCTCTTTAATATATCAGTTAATTTCTGCACAGATATTAATTTAGGGATTGTTGAATTAATTAATGCCGGATAATATCTTTCAAGATTATCCAACATGCCTTGTGTCTCTTGAATCCCTATGAATTCATAAGCATTCTTTTTTAGAATTGTTTCTAAAATTATTTTAATTATTTCTTTACCTTCCCAAAATTGGAATCCGGCAGTTTTAATAGCTTCTTTATTTTTTTTATTAATCCAAGAAGAATGAAAATATCTTGCAACCCTATCATTATAAATTAAAGGACCTTCCTCTGCTTTTATTCCTAAAGTTATTAATTCATCAGCGCTTTCGTTAACAAGAAGCATATTATTTCTTAATTTCATTTCTAAAACCGGAACTTCATCTATTAGGATTTTAAAAGTCTCAGGGGGCAAATAACCGTTTTCTCTTATTATTGCTGATGGAAGGATAATACCTAATTCATTGAACAACTTTTTTCTTATTTCAGAGATCGTTTCCTTAAAAAAAATATTGTTGTTCAGGTTTTCTTCAGCAAAAAAGGATTGCGAAAACTCTATTATTATCGGGTTAACAATGTTAATCAATTCTGCAAATTCTTTTTTCTTTTCTTTTTTCCCCTCTGAAGCTTCTATTTTTCTTTTTTTCTCTAAATTAAAAGCGACAAGACCACTTGCAACAGCTAATATGATAAAAGGGATGGAAGGAAATCCTGGAATAGTAGCAAATCCAACAAGTAGTATTGAAATGATTACAAAAGCTTTAGGCTGCGTCAATATTTGATTTAATATTTCTTTACCTAAATTAGTTTCAAAGTCGTCTGAGCTTACCCGGGTAATAATAAAGCCAGCAGATACAGAAATAATTAGAGCAGGAATTTGAGAAACTAATCCATCTCCAATAGTCAAAAGAGTGTAAGTTTGCAAAGCTTCCAACAAAGCCATTTTTTTCATAATAAATCCTATCAATAGACCACCAATTATATTTACGATAATAATGATAATGCCAGCAATAGCATCTCCTTTAACAAATTTCATAGCTCCATCCATGGCTCCATAAAATTGAGCTTCTTTTTCCAATTTCCTTCTTCTCTTGTGTGCTTCTTCTATATCAATTAATCCGGCTCTTAAATCGGCATCAATACTCATTTGTTTGCCGGGCAAAGCATCTAAAGTGAATCGGGCTGCTACTTCTGCTACTCTCTCGGCTCCCTTTGCTATCACTATAAACTGGATCACTGTTATTATTAAGAATACTACTGCACCCACTATATAATTGCCACCTACCACAAATTGCCCAAAAGAATTAATTACCTTTCCTGCATAACCATCCAATAATATTAATCTCGTTGATGATATATTTAAAGAAAGCCGAAAAAGAGTTGTTATCAAAAGAATGGCAGGGAAAGTCGCTATTCTTATTGATTCTGAAATGTATAAACTGATAATAAGTATGCTTACTGCTAGTGTGATATTTAAAGACAATAATATATCCATCAGCCAAGCAGGCACTGGAATCACCATCATTGATATTAACAATACAATCAATAAAGCTAATATTATGTCTCCATACCTGCTTATTAATTCATTATAATCCCTTTCTAATATGGAATTTATGTTGAATTTATTAATCATTTCCTAAAATAAATTCACATCATCTTTTCTTTTTAGATGATAAACAAAATTAAGAATTTGAGCTACATCTTCATATAATTCTACCGGTATCTCTTCTCCAACATCTATCTTGTTTAAAGCTCGGGCTAACTGCTTATTCTCCAATATGGGAACATTGTATTTTCTCGCTATTTCTTTTATCTTCTTTGCGATTTCTGATTTACCTTTTGCTAAAATTATAGGTGCATTCATTTTATCCATATCATATTTGATGGCAACAGCTATCTCCTTTGGGTTCACTACAATAAAGTCTGCTTTCCTTACTTCCTCTATAACTCCTCCTAAAATAATTCCTTCATGCATATTCTTTCTTCTTGATTTTATATGAGGGTCCCCTTCCTCTCTTCTGTATTCTTCCTTTATTTGCTGCTTTGTCATCCTTAAGTCCTTATAATATTGCCACCTTTGAAATATGTAATCTCCTATTGAAATAAATATGAACAATAAGCTTATCCTCATTAGCGCTTCATAACTAATTTTATAAATTAAGCTGCCAATAGCTTCAGCAGAATTATTCACTGATAATATAAAAAATTTTAAGCTCCTCTTAATAAGCAAATAAAATAAAAAAGAACATCCAATTAATTTGAAAGTTGATTTAATAAATTCCGAAAAAGACTTAATAGAAAAAATCCTTTTAATTCCTTCAATGGGATTCAGGCTTTCTAACTTGGGTTTAATTACCTCCAATGTAAATAAAGGACCGACTTGGATAAAATTGCATATTATCGCTATTAAAAATAGCATTGAAATTAATGAAAGGGATAAAAAAATAATTAGCTCAAAGCTCCTTTTCATACATTCTGAAAAGAAAGCCCAAGTAAAACTATTTTTAAATGCTGCAGTAAAAGAATATTTTAAAAAGGATATTATTTTTATTTTGAATGTATTTCCCATAAGTAGAAGATTTATGAGAAAGAAAAAAATTAAAACTGATGAAGTTAAATCTCTGCTCCAAAAAACTTTACCAATTTTTCTGGCTTCTCTTAAATATCTTGCAGTAGGTTGTTCAGTTTTTTCTGCCATAATACCTAATCCTTATTATGGATTTAATAGTCTTATAATGGATTCAATGGTTTTCAACATTGCTTTTAATTCAAAATTCATTTTCATTATGATGAATTCATATCCCGCTACAAAGAGCATGATACCTGCTATTCCTTTTATAGAAAGACTAAATATGAACATATTATATTGAGGAGAAATTTTATTCATAATCCCCATAAAAAGATCTACTATAAAAATCGATATGATAGCTGGTGCACTTAATTGCAATGCAATAATAAAGAGATTTCCGGAAAGTTTTATTATAAAATCAATGAAATAATAAGATTGACTTGCTAAATTAGGAAATGAAAAAATAGGCAAAAGTAGAAAGGAATTAAAGATTCCTTCTATGAACAAGTGATGACCATTGCTTAAAAAGAATATAATAATTCCCAATTGCACATTAAAATTAGCGAGAGTTGAAGCTTGCTCTTGTAAATGAGGAATAAGAACTTCTCCTATATTAACACTTCTTGAAATATCTATTAATCTTCCTGCTGATTCAAAGGCATAAAAAGGTATTGCTCCAATTACACCAATTAAACTTCCTATGACCATTTCTTTTATATATACAATGAGCAAATAAAGATTTAATCCGTCTATTTCATTTAGGTATTTATTTTTAAAAAATGGAAATAAAATTAATATTAATGTACAGCATAATCCAATTTTCACAGGAGAAATTATTGATTTACCCCCCAGAAAGGGACAAAGAAAAACAATAGGAATTATCCGAGCCATTAGAAGAGTAAATAATATAATTTCATTCATAAGCTAAAAAATTTTCCATAAATTTTCAGTGAAGGAAACTAATTGAGAAAGCATCCAGAATCCGAAGAGTAGTAAGGATAAAAACAATGCAATTAGCTTAGGAACAAAAGTAATTGTTTGTTCTTGGATTTGAGTAATAGCTTGAAGTAAGCTAACTAATAATCCAGCAATCAAAGTTGCAATAAGAGGGGGTGCTGATATTATCATGGCTAAATATAAAGCATTTTTTCCTATTTCAAGAATAGCTGGTTGCATAGATTTAATTTTCAGTTAATATATCCTAAAACCAATCCTCTCGCTATTAAATACCAGCCATCAACTAATATAAAAAGCAATAGCTTAAAAGGCAGCGAAATAGTCGACGGAGACAACATAAACATTCCCATTGATAATAAAATGTTAGAAACAACTATGTCTATTATTAAAAAGGGAAGATAAATTATAAACCCTATTTGAAAAGCTTCTTTCAATTGAGAAATCACAAAGGCTGGTATTAAAATTATTAAGTCCTCTTCTGCAATTTTAATTGAAGAATCATTATTCAATTTCAAACCTAATTTATAGAATAAATATTTATCTTCTTTATGAGCATTTTTGGATAAGAATCTTTTTATAGGTTCCTTACTGGCGTCAGCAGCTTTTATCATAACATCAATATCAGCTTTTGAAAAAAGGGGCTTACCTGTTTGCTCAATAATTATTTTTTCAGCAGCCTTTTTAGCATCAATTGCTACTGGCATCATAATATAGATAGTAAGAATCAGCGAGATCCCCATAATAATGGCAGAGGGTGGTATCTGCTGTGTTCCCAAGGCACTTCTTAAAATAGAAAGAACTACCGAAATTTTAACGAAGGAAGTCATCATCATTAAAATGAATGGAGCTAATGATAGACCTGCTAACAGTATAAGCAGCAATATCGGTTTATTAATAACAATATCGCTATTTTCTTGTGCATTGAGTGTATTAGAAGAACAACTGATAATAATAAGCATTAATATTCCATAGGATTTTTTTATTTTCATAGCTACATTTTAGAAGCTAAAGTAAATATAGGAAGATATAAAGCAAGAACAACTAACCCGACAGCAATTCCTACGATGATAATAAGCGCCGGTTCCAATAATTTCATAAATAATTCAATTCTATGAGAGAGCTCATCTTCTAAATATTCAGCAGTTGTAGCAAGCATATTTTCTAAAGAGCCTGAATTCTCTCCAGCTGCGATCATACCTACTGCTATTGGAGGAATATATTCCATATTCCTTTGTAAAGAAGTATAAACCATTCTCCCTTTTAAAACTGCCTCGGAAGCATCTTCTAAAACTTTTTTTATCGGAATTCTGTCTGAAACATCTATGGAATGCTGTAAAGATTTATTTATATCAACTCCGGCTGATATTAATACTTCCAAAGCACGCATTATTTGAACCCAATGGCTTGTGATTAAAATTTCACCAATATGAGGTAATCCCAAAATAAATCTATCCCATTTCTCTTTGTATTTTGGATTCTTAATTATCCTTTTCAAAGAAAAATATAAAATTGCAAAAAGCAAAATTGAAAAAGGCGCAAAATATGTAAATCCTTTGATTGCATCAAGAACTAAAGAAGTAAAAAAGGGTAAATCTACTCCGATACTTTCATATATCTCTAAGAATTTAGGCACCACTGCTCTGGAAATCACTATTAGAACAATTACCATCACTATTATTATTGACAAAGGATAAACTATGCTCTCAGTTATTTTTGATTTCACCTTGAATATACTTTTGAAATATTCATATAACCTTCTAAATATTATATCCAGCGAAGCTGATTCTTCTCCCGCTGCTATTAATGCCTTCTCTACATTGCTAAAATTACAATTCCCTTCAATAGAATCATGCATATATCTTCCAGCAATTACTCCAGCTTCTATTTCTAATAGCTGCATTGCAAAGCTTGAATCTGGCATAGACGATGCCGATAATTTCAAACATTCAGGCAAAGGGATACCACATTTCAGCATAGCTTCCATTTGCCGATAAAAAAGCATCTTGGAACTGGACTTCGCCAATTTTTTTGATCTCTCCCAAAAAGCCTTCTTCCTTATTTTTATTCGTCTGCTAAACCCATAAATTTTCAACAGCTTCTTTTCTACCTCCTCAATAGAATTAGCATTAAGAACTCCTTTAATTTTTTTGCTTCCTTTCATTAATTCATATTTATAAACCATTAAAATTACCTCCAAATAGTTTTTAATTCGCCAATTTTTGACAATCTAGTAATTCCAGAATATCTTTTTATTCTAAGCTCTATATGAGCATAACCAGGATATTTGTCGCTATTGAATTCCCCTTTTATCAATCCTGAAGGGGTTATTAGCAATCCACTCTCAGATATGCCTCCCACTGAATATATTTTTATATCTAAAGGAAAATGATACCTACACAATTCCTCATCTTCTCCTTCTTGATAACCTAAAGTCCCATTATCTTCTTTGTATATCAAGAAATAATCCCTCTTTTGAAGACGAGGTGGAAATTCATACAATTGCATTCCTATATAAGCTTCATTTAAAACAGCATCTTTATGAGCTTGCCTTATTGCCTTGTTCAATTGATTCATTTCATATTTCAAGCGAGCTTTATCATATATTCCAGTTATAGAAGTAGCAGAAATTAATAATAAGATACCAAAAATGCTTATTATCAGCAGTGCTTCCATTAAAGTAAATCCTTCTATTTTATTTACCTTTTTTCTCATATTAATTTATTTAATCTCCGTCTTTTTTATGGGCATTGACGAATAATTTCCCTCTTTATCTTTTCTCTTGTTAATGCTCCTTGAAGAGTTATCGTCCATATTATTTTACCTGATATAATCTCTTCAGCCTGCTTTTCTATAACTATCGGGATAATCCTCCTTCCTATTTTAATTTTTAATTCTTTCCCCAGAGTATTAATTTCTTCACAAGAAATTTCGTTTACATAATAATAAGCTTCTCCTATTGCAGTGTGAACATAAGAATCGTTCCATATCCATAGAAGACTATTTGATTCTACTTGAAGTAGTCCTATAATTGATGTTATTATTACTAAAAATATTGCCCCTGCCAATATGGTTTCAATTAATGTCATACCTATGTCTTTGTTGTTCTTCATAATATTTTTGTAGTAAATTTTATTTTTGCTTTTTGTATTTTTTCTAATCCTTTTATTTTGCACCTTGTCCAAATCTCCATTACATATTCATCCCCGGAAAAAGATATAATAGTTGCCACAAATCCACATTCTTCGTCTATCATCTTCCAATCATTTGGGAATTGAAGTCCTGCTAATTCTTCATAAATCCCCTCTATCGGTTCATATTTTTCAAAAGGTAAAGCTTGTATACTCTCAATAGCTTTTCTCATTGTGTTTTCCAATCTCATTTCTATTTCATCATTTCTGGATGTAGACCAATATTGTTCCCTTAATAAGCTTAATATGTTACTAACTACTAAAGCTAAAATCATTACTATCCCCATTATTATTAAGGCTAAATGAAGCAAGCTTCCCCTTGAACCTTTTCCATTCCCTTCTTTTTGATTGAAATATCCTATAAAATCCTTAAAAAGCCTCATAATTCAAATTTCCCAAAATTTATTTTTTTTGTTAAAATTCTTGGATAATAATTCCTTGCGACTTGATAAATATTTCTTCCTACTACAAATGTTTCTAATGGAGCTTCTCTGCGAGAAGCTTCTTCGGATGGTAGCTTCGCTAATATCCAATATTGAATTCCATCAAATTTAGTTTGCTCCGCAGGCTCAACTTCTATGCAATCTAAATTACTGTCTTTATTTAGGTCATCATCTACTGTAAGCATGCCATCCTCATTAGCATCATATGAACATACTACTTGGCTATATTCCGGATCCGTTAATTCTGTTATACCATAGCCGCTCTTTCCTCTTATAGTATAAAGTATGTCTATGCCTACGATGCCATCGGCTATATATCCTTCTTGCTCACTCCATAGCTTTCCATTTTTTAGCTCCAAATAACTTAGCTTTCTCGCAATTTCAATTATATCCCCCCTATTTATCCAAATAGGTTCTTCATTAATCGTCTTCAATTTAATTTTGCTTGCGACTTTATCCACATCAATTAAAATGGCATATTTAATTCCCTCACGAGAAGTTATATGAACATCTGTAAAACCTTCCATCAAAGCATAATTAAAAAATTCAAAATCTTCTATGCGAAGCCAATTGCCTGAAGAATTTATTTCTTGACCCTCTGCTGATATGCTTTCAGCCCCTTGATTGGAATAAAAATATATCATATCTTTCGTCCCAGTCGGCATCCAATAATATCCACCCTTAGCATTTATTACTTTCCTGCTTATATAGCGGTCCACAGCAGCAATAACACTATCAACTCTGTTATATCTACTTACTTCCTGATAATAAATCCAAGCTACATCTAAAGCAGTAGCTAAAGCTATGATTATGATTACTCCTATCGCTCCTGCTACTAATAATTCAATTAGGCTAAATCCACTTCGGCTCTTTTTATATTTACTCATTCGGGTAATCCTCCTTCATTATATTTGGTATAGCTATTGTCCTTTTATATAAAATCTCATAAGAAGGCTCCGCTCTTATTATCATATGCTGTAGCTTACTACGATAAATCCCTTCGTCATCTGGCGTGTCTCTTATAATTAAAATATTTAAGTATTCAATCATCTTTTCTAAATTCCGAAATCCTCTTACATCAGCTACATATCCATCAAATGCCTTCCCATAAATTATCTTTCCATTTATCAAGTCAGCTTTATTTATCAATCCATCATTGTTTGTATCTATGTAAGGTTCCGATAACTGATGATTAAAATATTCGCTTCTGATCTCTCCCCAAGCCTTGTTTTTCCAAATTAAAAAATTCTTCTTCGGTAAAATTAAAAAATTTGTATGCGGAATCTTTTGCCCACATTCTACTTCCGGATAATAAATCGTTTCTCCTATAAAAGGACTTTCCAACAGCGAACTGCTTTGCCATATCTTAAATAACCTCTCGCCGGAATTGGCAAATTGGATATTTATATATTGCTTTCCCGCTTCTTTCCCATTTACTGCTAACCAGTTTCCTTCCATCACTTCAAAATTATATTTTGCTATATCATTATCATTTTTCGGATAACCTTTATTATGCGGACCAAAAATATAAAGATTATGGATAGAATTGTCTTCTATGTCAGCTTTCTGCAATAATCTCCCATCAGAAAATATCAAATAATTTAATCCGGCATTATAATATTTCCCTATTTCAAAATTTGCTAATCCAATCTGATTATTATCAGGCGTAGGTTTATAAAAATTAATTTTAGCTTCCAATGGGTCGCACAAATTAATCTCATAAAGATAACCCTTATCATCAAATAAAAATATGTTGCTTGGCTGATTAGCATTCCAACAATCATTTATTTTTGGATAAAGCTCAATTATTTCTGCATCCTCATTACCTTTAATTATATTTAAATTAATCTTATTTATTGTTAAACCACTGACTGGATGCTTCAATAAAAGGAATTTATCAGGAGTCTCAAAATAACCGGAAGGGATAACCAGCAAAGCACCACCCTGCTTGTTGGGATAACCAGCTTGACGGATCTGATAAAGATAAGTTACCGTTTGCCCGGTGTAATAACCAACCGATTCATCCTCCCATAGCCATTTAGGCTCCTGATGCTTAGAAATATCCAAAGCATAAATTCCTTTTACAGTTGGTCCATAAGCTCCTATAAGAATACTTCTCCATTTCATTCCGGTGTTTTCGCTGATTCTTAAATCATATAGCCAAAGTCTTGAAGTTAAATCTTTCTGATACCATCTTGAAGCTGAATAAGGAACCAATTCTTTAAAATAACCCGGCGGTATAAAAGCCCACATTTCTTCCATGTCTTCTTCTCTAAAACAATGAATCATCCCATTATTGGCTGATAAAATTATTACTTTTCTTCGGTGGCTGATTTCTTTTGCAAAAAGAGAAAATTCTTTATCCGGGACCCCCGTGGGCATAGGATGATTAGAGGAATAAATTGGCTTTTGCCAACCTGCCGCTTGCTTCCAGCCTCCACAATCCCCATACCAACACCTTGACCTTAAATTCCCATGTCTCCAACTTTCATAATAATCATTCCCCCTTATGTAATTAACTAATCCCTCTATTGATATTCCATTAGGCTTCTCACCCCAAATTTGTTTTAAATATTTCCGCAGCTCATCCCAATGCTCTGCACCAACTTTAAATTCTATTAAACCATATTCTTGCTTTGTGGGAATAACCGTATATATCAACCTATCTTCATAGGGACGAGCTCTTAATCTTTTGCCACTCTCATACAAAGGATTCACATCCGGATATATCTTCTCTATTGCTCCATCCTTCATCAAATATTTATCTAACGAACCGAGATTATCAAATGTATCACTACGAACTAAATATACATTGCGGTCCGTCGTATAATAATCCCAACTCTGCGTCCCAGTAGTATATCCGTCTATCCGTACCCGACTTTGATCCCCTATTAAATTATCTAATTGATCTTCTATTATTAATAAATCACCGGGAGTATAGTATTTTCCTAATCCGGCATCCGCTATGTCTTTCATCAAATTCTCCCCTATCATTCTATAATTTTTATCCGGAAAATTTCGCAAAATATAATAGATTGAGTACAACTTCGCACTCTGCTGCCCCGGCAATGATGACGCTAAATCTTCATGCGCTAATTTATATGCTATCTCGTCCGATACACTCCCATCCCCATCTAAGTCAGCAACCGGAGGTGTATCTAATTCTTGCTTGTAAACCCCATCGCTTATTACTATTATATGAATCCTGTCGCATTCCCCCTCT
>CAYREJ010000046.1:11345-12735 GCA_964423235.1 uncultured Acidobacteriota bacterium
GATATAAATAGGATTTCTCCCCTTTTAAATATAAATAAGCTTCATAAAGTATCTCCCCCAATGAAGCATTACCTTCTGCATGTAGCCCCTTTATCAAACTCACTTTATTAGGATAACTATCACCTATATCAAAAAGTAGCCCGTGCTTGTTCGGATTGGCTGCACCATCTCCGCATATGCTTAAACTATCTTTTTCCGTATCAGAAACCGTGAATACAGCTATATCATAAATATTATTAAAATTTTGAAGCATCCTCATCATAGCCGCTTTCATCATAACTATATTAGCCGGCCCGGGATAATAAATTCCGCTACAGCCTCCATCTATGTCCTCCTGCCAACTTAAACAAGGCTCCACAGCACTTCCGCATCGCCTTGCTGCCCAAACCCCAGTAAAATAATCATTGTGTATCCCATTAATCGGACAATAACCATCACCTTGAATCAAACAATTCTGTAAATCCTCCGGCAATTCTGACATAAATCTCGCCTCCGGAATTATCCCAGTCTCCTTAGCATAATCAAGACAATTATCACAAGGCTCTCCCTTCTTTCCATATGAAACATTCCCAAACTTGAATACTTCATCAAAAAATCTATCAGAATCCCAAAAAGCTATCTTGTGCGTCTGCTCATGTATTCCATAATCTTGCATTGAACTAGAAGCATCTAAAATAAAAATAATTATGTCTTTCCCGGGCAAATCTCCAAACAAAGGAACTGGATTATCATATTTTAAATTCAAATTATGCTTCTCTTCGCCAGTTATTTTTATTGAGCTTATTCCAAATGCTTGTAAAATTATAAGCAAAATCAATAAAGAAAATAGAAGGAAGAGCTTTTCTCTTTTATTAATTCTCTCTTTTATTAAACTTAACCTATTGTTTTTAATTATCATCTCAAATTGCCTCTCTTTTTATATTTTAGTATATAATATAATATCATATTTTATATAATATATCATTCAATATATTTTGTCAAGTTATTATCATAATGCGTTTATATATATGCTTAAACATTATAATTGTGCTTTTCGGTTCTAATAATATATTAATTCGTTTTTTTAAAAAGGCTATTTAATCAAAATCTGAAATTCTTGTCAAGCTTCCATTATTCTATATTATTTTATTGCGAGTTTGAGTTAGCCACAGAAGAACACAGAATGACACAGAAATAATTAGTAGATTTTTATATAAATAGATAGATGCCAGTTTAAAGAACTAATTTTTGGAATTGCAGTAAATTATAAGAAAAAGAAAAAATTTTCTGTGATTTTCTGTGAGATTCTGTGGCTGAATTTAGCCACAGATTAACACAGAAATAAATAATAAATTTTTAGCCACAGAAGAACACAGAATGACACAGAAATAATTAGTAGATTTTTATATAA
>CAYREJ010000047.1:0-4831 GCA_964423235.1 uncultured Acidobacteriota bacterium
TCAAATATTAATTCATTCTTTTCTTCTATCTTGCTCATACATTTATCTCCTTAATTTAAATTTCTTAATCTGTTCATAAAATTATATAGCATATAATAAAATATTTCCAAATAAACTTCTGGCATCTATTCTCCCTTCTCTAAAATAGAATGAAAGAAGGTGCCAGAGTAATATTTTTTATATTTTTTTAATTTATTACTCCATAAAACTGATAGACCCTTGCTCCTGTAATCTTTACTGGTACAAAATCCCCTACTTCATACTCATCTCTGGCACCAGCTACAATTATACTATCTATTTCCGGAGCCATTCCTTGATGCCTCAATTGAAATTTGTTCCCCTTCCTCTCGTCAATTAAGCAAGTAAAAATCTTCCCTATTATCTCTCGATTTTTTTTTAGAAGAAGTTCTCTTTGTAAAGCTAAAATCTCTCTTTTCCTCAATATTTTTTCTTTATAAGGGATTTTTAATGGTAAAGAATAAGATTCTGCTTCTCTCTCATCATAGTAAATAAATACCCCGAGATTATCAAATTGAGCCTCCCTGCAAAATTGCAATAATTCATCAAATTCTCTGGCACCTTCTCCCGGAAATCCCACTATTAGAGAAGTCCTTATTGAAGCTTCGGGTATCTTTTCTCTTATTTCATTTATCAATTGAAGGTATTTTTCTTTGTTGCCACCTCTTTTCATTAATTTTAATATTTTTTCATTACAATGTTGAAATGGCAGATCAAAATATTTACAAATCTTTTCTTCATTGCTAATAATATTAATTAATTCCCCATTTATATGATCAGGATGTAAATACAGTAATCTAATCCATTGAAATTCTTTAATTTTTATTAATTTTTTAAGCAAATCTAATATATCAAATCTCCCTTGATCTCTTCCATAAAAAGAAGTATCTTGGCTAATCAGTATTAATTCTTTGACAGCTGATCTTGCTAAACCTTGCGCTTCCTTTATTATTGATTCAATACTTCGGCTTCTATACATTCCTTTTAGATGAGGGATTATGCAAAAGCTACATTTATGATTGCAGCCTTCTGCTATTTTTATAAAAGAATAGTGGCTTCTGCCTGTTAAAACTCTTGGACCTTCTCCATCATATATCCATTTTGGAATTCTATTTATATCATTGTAATCGCTTATTTCTTTTTGCTCTAATAGATTAGTTATTTTAGGTATATCATCTATACCAACCAAAAAATCAATTTCAGAAATATTTTTTTTTAATTTCTCTTTGTCTCTTTGAACCAAACACCCTATTACAATTAATTTTTTACAATTGCCTTTTCTTTTCCTTAAAGCAGCTTCTTTAATTGCTTTTATAGATTCTGTCCTTGCAGGATTTATAAAGCCGCAGGTGTTAATAATTATTATCTCAGCATCATCAAGATCTTCTGTAAAATAATATCCCTTTTCTATAAATTGCCCCATTATAGCTTCCGAATCAACAAGATTTTTAAAACACCCTAAGCTTATTATACTAAATTTTTTAATATTATCAGAGCCTTTATCTAAACCGTTTATCATTTTTAATATATATTTTGCTAATACTCGATAATTTTAATAGGGAAGGAGAACTATGATTTAAAAAAAATTCATTAGAATTCTTTTTTAAAAGCTAACTAAAGAAGTAAAGATTATCCCCCAAATTTAATAGATTCATCCCATTTATAGGGCAATTCAGGACTATTCCAACTTATGCGATATTCATCAGGCTGTTGATAATTGTATAATTTGTTTGGTATATTTATTATTCTGGCTTCGGGTTCGCTAAGACTAGTAAACCCATGCACCACTAAAGGAGGAATCTTTACTAACATCGGAGCAGAAGAAGCAGGATTTGCTTCCAATATTATTTCTTGGACTTCTCCATATGTTTTTGAATCTTTTCTTTGATCATATAAAACTACTAAAGCCTTCCCCCATGCGCAAAAAAAATAGTCAGTTTGAAATCTATGATAATGCCAAGCTTTTGCTACTCCTTTATAGCATACCGTCATATATATTTGTCCGAAATTCTCAAATAAAGGATTATCTGATCTTAATATTTCTACTAAAAAACCTCTTCTATCTGCAATAAGCCTTAATTCTTGTATTTGAACATCTTGAATCATCTCTTTAGAGCTCCTAAATTTGTATAAATCTTTCTTGTAAAATTGATCTTAAAATCTTATTAATTCTCTATTTATTCGGATATATTTAAGCAGAGCAAAATCTTATCTTTACAAATTAAAGCATTAGTGAAGAGCTATTAAATCCCCGAGCATTATATAATCATGAGCTAAAATAATTTTTCCTATAGAAATATTATCTTGGGTTTCTATAATTACTAATTCGCCAAGAATAGTGTCCGGAGCTTCTTTTTTGATTTCCTCTTCCGCATATCCTTTAACATATTTTCTGTAAATTATGAACTTTGAGCCTACTTCCACACCATCTTTTGAACCCCTATCTATATAAACAATATGGTCCCCTACTGTATTGTTTTCAGAAAATATTATTCTTCCTCTAAGATTGCTTTGAATAGGGGCATATCTATCAATTTCAGAAGCTTTAGTAACAACTGGAACTTTTGGTTCCTCAAAAGGAGTAAGATAATCTCCGATCGAAGCGGGGAAACAGCTCTGAATTATTTGAGCAGTAGAACTATGTTCTTGAGTAGCTATAATTGTTAAGATGCCCGCCTTCCTTACAAATGTTCCTATTGGCGCAAAAGTTTCTGGGTCCTGGACATCTTGGTCTGGATGCAAAATCAAAAATTTATCGCCAGCTGTTATTCCTTCAGCTTCGCCACCATCTATATAAACTATATCATTCACAGAGTATGATACTGCAAGAGCCTGTCTTTCAGCTGCAAAAATCCTAAATTTATATTGAGAAAAGTTATTCATAATATATCCGGCACAAAGAACATCTCCTTTAGAAATTAAAGCCCTAGGCTTGGAAAGTATTCCAGCGAATTGAGCTTCCGGAACTTCTTCTTCTGCTTCTTCCGAAACCCTCTCTTTTTCTACCCCCGAAACTTCTTCCGGAGCTTTTTCCATTTCAGCAGCAATTTTTTCCTCTGGAACTTCTGCTGCTACCGGAATAATTAAAGGATCGCCAGGATATATCCAGTGTGCATCAGTTATGTATTTATTTGCTTCCCATATTTGAGGCCATAATAAAGGATTTCCCAAATATTTTCCTGCTAAATCCCATAAAGTATCACCTTTTTCAATTATATGAACTTTGGCACCAGCCGGTAATTCCTCCGGATATACATATTTAGACCAATGCTTTTCCACTTTCGGTGTCTCTCCTGAAACTGTTTCGGCTATTTCTTTTCCTTCTTCTTTTTTCTCTTCTTCTTGGGCTAATAAAAATCCTATGAAAAGCATAATAGCTAAACCGCTAAGAAGAATTTTTAAGCTTCTTTTCATTTAACTCCTCCATTTTATTAATTTGCATATGATTAATTTATCAAAGCTTTTTTTTAAAGTCAAGAAAATAAGCTAAAATTCCACATTTTCTATGATACAATTTTGCTTCTTTTGCAAAAGATACTGCTAAAACTACATAGCCTATATTATTTGCTGATGGCAGCTGGAATAATTTGAATAATTTAAGGTACCAGAGTATCAGGTGCCAGAGAAAAATTTGAAGGAGAATTATAGGCTGCTGCAAACTTATTAGCAGAAATTAGGCTGGAGCCTATTGAAAAAACTTTTGAAAAAACTCTGGCACCACCCGGAGAGGAGACAATTTGGACCCGTCAATTCTTTAATGAAACGCTTTTTGTCAATCTGCAACTTTTAACAGATAAAAATGGCAAAGCAAACTTAAAGTGCATATTCTATTACTACTTAGCGGACTACAGTTTTAGCTTTCTTTTTATTTGGTCAATCGGGAAGTATATCCTTTCCTATTAGGGCATTCCAAGATTTGTTTATTGATATTGATTTGCCAATTTCTCTAACACAAAATGATGAAGTTTCTATTCCCATAACAATTTACAATTATCTTCCTCAACAGCAAACCATACGATTAAAGCTTATTAAATCTTGAAAAAGAGGATTGGTTTGAGAGTTTAAATGAATCAGAAGTATCACTATGGATGAATACAGGAGCAAGTAAGCCAGAAAAGCTTATCGTAAAATAAAGCTAAATCGCATAAAGTTGTCTTTACTCTGGCACTTTAAATTAAAATTACTCTGGCACCTTAAATTCCTTTTTCTAAAAGATAAGGTTTATCCAAAGGATGCCAAGCATTATACTAATAAATGTTATGGGAATACCTATTTTTAAGTATTCTTTGAAGTCTAAGGATATACCACGAAGTTTAGCAGATTCAGCAACTATGAGATTTGCAACTGAACCTAATAAAGTTAAATTGCCAGCAAAAGTAGTTGACATCGCAAGAGTAATCCAATATTTATGTGTGTTTGCACAATTTCTGATAAAAGGTTCCAATAAAAGAACAGCAGGGACATTAGAAATAACATTGCTTAATAAAGCTGAAATTATGCTTATTTCAGCAATGCTTTTGTTTGCAAAAGTGCCAACAAATTTTTGAATATAATTAATGATCCCACTTGTTTCCATAGACTTTGTTAAAATAAATAAGCCAGAGAAAAAAACAAGCAGAGTCCAATTGATTTCGTTAAAAACTTTTTCTGGCTTTAACCGGCGAGTAAATAATAAAAATGATGCTCCTATAAAGCTTGCTAAGGCAATTGGAACAAATCCAATTATTAGCATAATAAGAATACCTATCATTGCGATCAGGCTTTTAATCAATAAAGGGCGATATATATGAGTTCTTGGAAGTGGATTGCGATT
>CAYREJ010000047.1:4841-12702 GCA_964423235.1 uncultured Acidobacteriota bacterium
AAAGTTATTTTTATAGACAAGCACAATTATTAAGTAAGTAATGAAAAGATTTATAATTGCGATTGGGGACAATATTAGCATAAATTTTAAAAAGGATATATGAGAGTATGTACCGATAATCATATTCTGGGGATTTCCAATTATAGTAGCAACAGACCCTATATTTGCAGATACTGCTAAAGCTATTAAGTATGGTAAAGGGTTTTGGTTAACATAATGGCAAATCTCAATGATGAGAGGAGTAAAAATTAAAACGATGGTGTCATTAAGAAACATAGCAGAGAGCAAACCAGAGGAGAAGATAATAAGAAAAAGCAGCTGACGAGGAGTCCTTGCAAGCATTAAAACTTTTTTAGCGATGAGAGAGAAAAAACCGCAAATATGTAAATTAGCATTTATGATCATCATAGAGAATAGTAATAAGATAGTATTGCCATCTATTGCGGAATAAGCTTGCGGCAAAGAGATGGCTTTTAAAAGAATTAAAAGAGCAGAACCAATAAGGGTTATAGAGGCTCTATTCATTCTAAAGACTGGATATTTTCCAAGCGCTATTCCAATAAATGCCAATAGTAATACAATAATTGACAATATCTCATTCATATAAACCTCGAAGAAAATAATTTGCTACTGCAGCCACTAAGATTCTAAAATAATATGTTGGCAACTTAATGAGCTAAATGACTCACTGACTTGTTAACATTAAATAAATAGCAATTTAATATTTTCTTCTTTTGAGTTTATTATGATAAATTTCTTATTTTAGTCTTTATAGTAATAAGATAATAATGTAAAGAAATAATTTATTAAGTTAGATTAAAAAAGCAAATTTTATTGAGGCGAACATAAAAATAGTTTTATAAAGCAAGATTATAATTTTTTGGTAGGTTAGTTCTTTTAATTTTGGGGCAGAATTTTAATGATTCCTTCTTTAATTTCGAATCTTACATTAAGAAATTTTTGGATAGTATAAATATTTGTTCTAATATGGTTGGTAATTTGAGGGGGGATCAGCTGGGATGGTTGATTGTTGAGTGCCAGTGCCAGAGGTAGAAGTAATTGATCAGCAATGTACTCATCTATTGTGGCTTTGGAATTAAGGAAGATTAATAATTTACGACAGGCGCTTTCTGCTACTTCTTCAGCAGGTTTCCCTTTCTCTCCTAATTCTGTGTAGCAAGCAACAGTGTTGTCAAAATAAGATGTAATTGATATTGTCGTATTGCGAGAGAGAGATGGCAATGAAGAAGTAAATGTCTGGATGGGTATAGAAGGGAATTTTTTGCCAAGAATAGTTTCTGCAGTTTTTGCTTGACGGAGAGCAACTTCATCTTTTAAATTGCTGTGGGCAGAATAAATTTTAAATTTATTTAATTTACCTCTATTGATTATTATCAAGGAATTTATTTTGGCAGATGGATTGACTTTAGCTTCTACTATACCTCCTCCATGGGGATAAAAGCCAGCTCTTTTTAATTTAAGAGATATGTTTATTCCAATTTTTTGGAGGAACCATAGCCAGCAGTCTTCAAGATAATTAAAGGTGGGGCTCCATGGAACATGCGTTCCCCCTTCAATAATAACAGATGAAGATTCTTTAGATAAGCATAATGGAAGATAAATTGAATGAAGTAGTAGCGAGATTGACCCAGCTGTTTTTATTTTAAATTGGTAATTGCCGCTTTTGATTTGGAAAGGATGAAATTTTAATTCGCAGGAGTTTAAAAAATCCCCTTCTATTTTAGCTTCAGAAATTTTTTGTGCAGCTTTTACAGCTTCTAAATGCTGAGGTTGTAATCCAGGTTTAGGTCTTGACTTTCGGATGTTCTTTATTATAAATGGTTTAGAAGTTATTATAGATAGAGATAGAGCTGTTCTTAATATTTGTCCACCGCCTTCAGAACCATCTATTTCAATCATATTTTAATATTATAATGCTATCGCTGATTCCATAGCTTTCTTTTTTTCCGGAAGAAGCAATAATAATTTTATTTCCTTTGTTTAAAAGATGATTTTCATTTAGAACTTTTATTATTGAGGATAAAGAAAATGATTGGCAGAGGAAAATTTTATTTATTCCCCAAAATAAAGTAAGATCGTTCATCGTCTTTTTAGAAGATGTAAATGCTATAACTGGGATAAGTGGGCGATGTTTAATTATTTGAGCTACTGTGAAACCGGATTCAGTGCAAGCAACTATATATTTAGCCTTTATTTCATTAGCTATTTTTACTGCATTATCACTTATTGCGATTGGGGAATAAATAGAAGCTTTCTCATGAATAAAAGGTTTACTATTTATATGCTTTTCAATTAACAAAGCTGTTTTATTAATAATTTTTACTGCGTTAATAGGATATTTACCGATAGCAGTTTCATCTGATAAAAGCAATCCATCAGCTTTATCTAATATGCTGTTAGAGATATCACTTATTTCAGCTCTTGTAGGTATAGGATTTTCTATCATTGAAGTTAAAATCTGTGTTGCTATTATTACAGGTTTACCGATTTGATTGCATAAATCTAAGATTCTTTTTTGGATCAGAGGAACTCTTTCTGCTCCTGTTTCTACACCTAAATCGCCCCGTGCTACCATTATAGCATCTGCTTCTTGGATTATATCCTTTATATTTTCCACTGCCTCCTTTCGTTCAATCTTTGCTATAATTTTTTTCTGAACTTTGTGTAATCTCAAATATTCTTTGATTGCAATTATATCTTGCTTACTTTTTACAAAAGATAAAGCTAAAAAATCTATGTTATTTTTAATGCTGAATAAAATGTGATTGCGGTCTTCATCAGTCAAAGGAGGATTTTCAATAATAGTATCAGGAATATTAATTCCTTTAAATGAACTAACTTTACCTCCGCGAGTTACTTTTGCAATGATGCTTGAATTCTGTATGGATTTCACTGCAAGCTCTATTAAGCCATCTGAGATGAAAATTCTTTCTGCAGGTTTTATATATTTGTGCAAAGGATATAAAATAGGGATTCCATCAACCTTTTTACATTTCTCAGCATAGCTTAATTTTATTTCTTCTCCATCTTGTATAAGTAAAGGATTTTCCAAAAAACCAATTCTTATTTTGAAACCTTGTAAGTCTCCAATGAGAGTTACATTTTTCCTTAACTGTTTATTTATTTTTTTTATGTTAATAATTATTTTAGAAAATTGCTGATAGGAGCCATGAGAGAAATTTAATCGGGCAACATTCATTCCTGCAAGGATTAATTTTTTTAATATAGGATATTCTTGAGTTGACGGACCAATTGTGCAAATTATCTTTGTTTTTCTCATGTTTATTATGCATCATTATATAATAAAAAACAGAATTCTTGAAAAACATATTGTTATAGATTCTTTTGAAATGCGATGGTTTTGTGCTTCTATAATTTTATTTCTTTTCAGATTAAAGTGCGAAATCTTGAATAAATAGAATTTTAGTAGAGTATGAATTATAATAATAAAAGGATGAAATGCTACTTTAGGAGGATAATCAATGATTATAGCTTCAGAATTAAAGGAAGCAAATGTATTAATTATAGATGGAGTTTTATATAAAGTTATAACAGTGGATTATCATTCCGGAGCAGGTCAGATGAAAGGTGTTGTTCATGTTAAATTAAAAAATTTAGCAACTTCTTCAATAACTGAGAAGAGATTTAGAGTTGATGAGAAATTGCAAAATATATATTTAGATAGAGAGAATGCTCAATTTCTTTACTCAGATGCTAATGCTTATTATTTTATGAATACAGATACATATGAACAATTTTCTGTTCCTAAAGAGTTAGCAGCGCATTTAGAACCTTTTTTGACCCCTGATACTATTGTGCCGATTGAGTTTTATAATGGGCAGCCAATAAATATATTATTTCCAGAAAGTGTAGAGTTGAAAATCCAATCGACAGCGCCACCGGTTCTTGAATCAGATAGTAGTGTTTATAAACCGGCTATTTTAGAAAATGGTATGGAAGTATTAGTCCCGCAATTTATTTCTGAAGGAGATGTAATTAAAATAGAAGTTGCTACTAAGAAATATTTATCAAGGATTAAGAAGGGCTAATTTGAATTAGATTATTTAAAAGATTATTATTATAAAAAATGAGTAAAAACTTTTTAATTTTTGATCTTGATAATACATTATATTCAACGGATATTGGGTTTTTTAAATTAATCGATAGAAATATAAGTAATTATATGAAAGAGAAATTGCATATAAGAGAAGATCTAATTGAGGAAAAAAGAATAAAATATTTCAAGAAATTTGGAACTACTTTAAAAGGGCTTCAGATTTTTTATGAAATAGAGCCTGATGATTTTTTGCAATATGTTCATAATGTTGATGTATCAATGTTTTTGAAAAAAGATGAAAGATTGATTCAAATGCTTAAAAGGTTAAATTATAAGAATGTAATATTTTCTAACAGCAATAGAGAATACATTGAAAGAGTATTAAATGTATTAGGAGTGATAGATTTTTTTGATTTTATAATAGATATTAAAGAATTGAATTATATTCCTAAACCTCATTTAGAAGCTTATAAAATTTTACAAGAGAAACTTAAAATAGAGAATTTTCAGGGTGCTATTATTGATGATATGATAAGAAATTTAAAGCCTGCAAAGGAGCTTGGTTTTAAGACAGTATGGTTGCGAAATTCTGCGGAGGGGAGAGAAGGGTTGACCAATATTACAATAAACAGTATAGAAGATGGAAAGCTAAGCCTAATTTCAAATTGTGGAGATCATTTCAAGCCAGATTTTGTTATTAATAATATTTTAGATATAGAAAACATAGAAAAAGCAATATGGAATGCACTATAACTGGAGGATTAAAATGAGAATAATTATTGGTCTAATTATAGGTTCAATAGTAGGATTTATAATTAGCATCATTTCAAGAAAAATTGGTTCCACTTGAAGCATTACTTGCAACCCATTTATTGCAACGATTTTTGGTGCTTTAATGGGTTTGATTATAGCTTCAGGTAGAGGCTAAAATATTTATTTCAGGAATGAAATTGATGAGAATTAAGCTTCTAATGATCATTTTTATATTTTTTGCAATCAGGGATGGCGTCTTTCTTCAGGAGAATGATTTAATCACAAAAGAACGAATTGATAAAATAATTAAAGAAGCAGAAGCAATTAGAGGATTAACTTCTGTTAAATCTATTGGCTTTAAGATAATGAATAAGAATCAAATAAAAGATTTTATAAGAGAACAAATATACCGAGACTATTCAGAAGCTGATTTAAGTAATGAAGAAACCTTTTTAAAAATTTTGGGGTTAGTTCCTAATGATTTTAAATTGGGTAATTTTTATATAGATTTATATACGGAGCAAGCAGCCGGAATTTATGATTACATATCAAAAAGTTTTTATATAGCCGATTGGATGCCTGACTTTTTGTTAGACCCGGTAATTTTTCATGAAGCTATTCATGCTTTAGATGATCAGCATTTTAATTTGCGAAACTATTTTAATAAACGACTTACTAATGATGAAAAATTTGCACGAGCAGCTGTTATTGAGGGAGAAGGAACATATTTTATGATGAAATACTTGCTAAATTCTATGGGTGCTGAAATAAAATCAGAAATTGATTATGAAGAAATGTCAGATTTTTTAGAAAATATTCCAATATTGCCCCAAACAGAGGCATCCTCAAGGATACCGAATTTTATTAAGAATCAAATGCTATTTCCTTATATTAAAGGATTATCCTTTATAGCTAATTTTCTAAAAAAGCGCCCCTCAGATGATTTAGCTTTGCTTTATAAAAATCCTCCAGCTAGCACTGAACAAATAATGCATTCTGAAAAATATAATTATGATAAGCCTCTTAAAGAAAAAGCGAAGTTCAATTTAAAAAGGGGAGATTGGAAAGCTATTTATTGTAATAATGTAGGAGAATATAGCTTATTATTAATATTGGAAGAAAAATTATCTAAAGAGATAAGTCAAAAAGCAGCAGAAGGATGGGGAGGGGATTATTATTGTATTATTCAAAAAAATAATTATAAAGGTGTTATATTTAAATCCATTTGGGACAATTCTGAAGAAGCGAAAGAATTTTATTCTGTGTTAGCTCAATGGCTGAATTTTCAGAATATTTCCGAGAATAAATATATATGGGTAGAAGCTGAGTCAATGAATAGTTTAGTTATTCTTAAGGATAATTCAGTAGTATGGCTCATCGGGTCAATTGACAGAGCTTCCGCCTTCTCCCTAGTGGTGCCAGAGTAATTTTATCCCAGTGCCTAGGGGTGCCAGAGCAATGATTAATATAATATGGTGCCAGAGTAATTTTGCAAAATTAAAGAAATCAGCTACCAAAGCCAATTTTCTTATGGTAATGATTTAAATTGATCTTTTCTTTACTTGAACGAAACTAATTTCTAAAAATCCCCATCTGGTTTTAAAAGTATCTTTTATCGGTAAAATTAAAACTTCATATGAATTTGCATCTATTCCTTCTATAATTTTTTTGCAACCTACATCATCACGATTATGATAATAATCATCAAATATCACAATAGTTTTATCATCCATAATTTTTTTTACTTGTTCCCAATCATTTTTTATGGTTGCTATGCTATGTCCTCCGTCAATGAAAATTAAATCCATCTTGGGCAAATCATTAATAACTTTTGGAAGTGTTTCTTTTGTATCTCCTTTAAATAGATAAATATTAGCTCCTGTTTTTTCTAATTTATTTTTAACTTTTTTCATAGGAGGGGGAACTTTAGTTAATTCTTCTAAGGCTGTTTTTTCATCAAGAAGTTCAAATAAATCAAAGCCATAATATTCTATATCACAGCCTGGATAAAGCTTTTTTGCTGTTTCAATCATGCGAATAGCTTGATTACCATTCCAAGTTCCAATTTCCATTATTTTTCTACAATTATTTTTCTCAATTATTTCTTTTAGATATTGATATCTTCTCTTTCTGGAAAAGATTATATTGAATAAGTTATCCCAACCAAAATGTAATTTTGCGAATAATATTAAGTTCATATTTTAGTTATTGTAATGATTGGAATTTATTTTTCCTATGGTAATAAGATATTCAATGCATTTTAAATTTTTAGGTCTTTTGCCTCCATTTCTATTCGGTCATAATTTAATTTATTTTTTAAATAATTATAAACTTTTTGTCTCTTATCAGGGTAAATCCCAAAATCAGGATCGAAAGAGAACAAAGGTTATCCAAAAATATTGTATTTTGATATTAGTTTTTCTGCCATTTAATTGCATATTCTTTAAATTTATTAGTTCATCGCTTCCGTTTATAATAAATATTAATGTTTTCTCATAAATAGAATTTAATAAATCAGATGATGCTTTCCAATATCTCTTTATGAATTCCTTTTAAGTTAATTAAGAGCATTTTTCTTTTTCATTCTTTAAGATCATAAATAAATTTAATCATAATTGAATATAATCTTCAATAAAAGAACATTTAGGGAGTATCCTTAAAAAATAAAATAGGTGCCAGAGCAATTTTTAAGTATTTAATGATTAGGGGAAGATTTTATCTTTATTTAAAAATTAAAAATTGAAGCAACTTTTTTGGTTAATTGCTGATAATATAATATGAGAATTTTTAAAAGGAGTTTTAAATTATGGTTAGACCATTGCGAATAAAGCAAGATGAGTATCCTTATCATATAACGACGAGGACAAACAATGGGGATTTATGGATACCGAATAATGCTGAGACGAGGGAGATATTTGTGAAGGTATTAAGTGGAGCGGAGAAGAAGTATAAAGTGAGGATAAAGCATTTTGTGGTAATGGGGAATCATTATCATATGATATTGCAGACGGAGGGTGAGAACATAGACAG
>CAYREJ010000048.1:0-12607 GCA_964423235.1 uncultured Acidobacteriota bacterium
TTGGAAAAGAAGAATTTATAATTCCCATGGGAGTATAGTCGGTAAGAGTCAATTTATTCTCTGTGTTCTCTGTGTCTCTGTGGTGAATTTATTAATTAAAATATAATCGAATTTATATTTCACTACAGAAGCACCATATACTATTATACATTTTCATTAGCGGGGATGAAAAATTTTTTAATGAAGGATTACTTAAATTCATATATACTTGCTTTCTGCTCGTTGTGGTTTTAATTTGTTTTACCATTATATCCGTGGTTTAAATAAATCCATGGTGATCATCGAAATTATTTAAACCATAGAGAATATGGATAGTACCAATAAGCCTTAACCTCCAGCTTAACAGTTCCAAAATAATATTGGCAAATTATTTGAAAAATTATATATTATTAAATAAAGGAGGAAAATTATGATAAAAAAATTATTGTATTTGATTATATTAGTTAATATTCTTCTATTTTCTGCTTTTAGCTTTTGCAAAGAAAAAAGGACAGATGTCAATGATAAAGAGCAAAGATCCTCGCTAAATTATCAAAACAGAGACCTTGTTCCTTCCGGAAGATGGCAATGGCGCCAAAGATGGCACTTAGGAGCTTCTACGCGTTGGAATATTTATAAAGAAGATTCCAATAGAATAGGTAATTGGGTACTTCCTCAAGCCGATTCTGAAGATTATTCTTTATCATATGTAAGATACAGAGGATACTATGGTTCACGAATTCCTTATGCAGGGAGAGATCATACATACCGCTATAGAAACTTTAGACCTTCTCATTATTTTTCAAGATATAGACATTACAATAGGTATTATCCCTTTGGATATTTTTATTATCACTACTATCCACGCAGCTTCATTTCATTTTGGGCATATCCTTTTTGGAGTTGGTATTGGTATCCTTCCTGGTGGATAAGCTTTGATTATTGGTATCCACCATCTTATTACTATTACAATTATTGGTATCCACGAAGATATTATTATCCTGCTGATCCTAACTATAATAAATATTTTGCAAGATTAAGAACTAATGTAGAACCTGATGAAGCTCTTATTTACATAGATGGGCATTTTATAGGCAGATCAGAAGAGCATGATGGATGGTGGAAAACATTCCCAATAAAAGCAGGAAAGCACCAAGCCATTATAAAATTACCAGGCTATAAAACTGAAATAATTGATTTTGAAGTTGCTCCTTCACAATACTATGAATTAAAAATAAGAATGCTACCTTCGACAAAAGAAGAAATGACTGAAGAAAACAATACAATTCTACAAGAAGATATTTCTTCTCAAAAAGGTTATCTCAATCTTCAAATAGAACCTTCTAATTCTTCTATATATATAGACAATAAATACATTGGTAATTATGATGAAATTAAAAAAGCTAATAATAAAATTTCACTACCAGCTGGCAAACATACAATTGAAATTCTTAGTCCCTCTTATTTACCGTATTCTTCAGAATTTACAATAAATGAGAATGAAGATACTTCATTAACTATAAGCTTGATAAAAAAAGAATTAATTTAATGAGTTCGTAGAGTTTATAGAGTTCCACAAGAACTTTCCCTTTCATATTATTACTATCTCATTATAAAGAAAATATCTTTTAATGTTCCTAGAGTTGATAATTTATATAGCTCTATAAAAACTTTCCCTTTTATTATCTCATAACAACGATGGTATAATTAGAGGAACTCTACAAACTCTATAAACTCTATAAACTCTACAAACTCTATAAACTCTTTAATTTAACTTCTATCTTATAAGATAAAATATCTGAAGGCTTATCATTTTCTTTAGCAATTTTGATAAGGTAATTAGAAAGAATATCCATAGTAAGATTATGAAAATATTCACCCACTGAATCTTTCTCCATATCACAAACAGGATTCAAAAAATCTATTGCATAAGGAACATCATCTCTAATAGCAAATTCAACTGCATTTACTTCATATCCCAAAGCTTCGTTAAGAGAGATTATGTATTTTATTAATTTATCCGATAATTCCTTACTTATATAATTAGGATCATATAAATATTTTCCTTGCAAATAAGGGGCAGGCTCATATCGGGCAAGAATTACTTCTCCTCCTATATACCATCCCCTTACATATTTTTGATAATCAATAAATTCTTGCAGCATCATTACTTTAGTATTCGTCTGGTCATAAGCATTAAAAAATTCTTCCACATTTTTAACCTTGTAAACATCTCTCCAACCACCACCTTCATATGGTTTAAGTATAGCCGGAAACCCTATATATTCAAAAATCTCTTCCCAATTCAACGGATAAATTAAATTCCTAAGTGAATCAGATGTTATATCTTCAGGATGATTTTTAGAAGGAAGTATTATTGTTTTCGGAATAGGTATATTTAATCTTTCCGCTAAACTTACTTCAAAAAACTTGTCATCTGCAGAATACCAGAAAGGATTGTTTATTACTTTGATGCCTTGTAATGAAGCCATTTTCATAATCGCCCGATAAAATTTGTAGTCATGAGATATTCTATCCAAAATCACATCATAATCTAAAATTTGATTTTGACGAATACCACCAAATTTCGCTAATTCAGCTATTACTTCCCCTTCCCCTTTTTTATTAATAAGAGGAATCAAATTCATCGGCAAGCTTTTTTCTCTTCCTACAATAATTCCAATTTTTTTCATAATATCCTCCATTTATTCACTTTAATTTTTTAAAATTTTAGAAATTCTATCAGAACATCTTAATTTTTTCAAGAGCCCTAGGTTTGATAAACACAGATGAAAATGATGAAAAGAGATTAGAGCGTCTTTCATCTGTGTTTATCTGCGTTTATCTGTGTTCATCTGTGTTTAGTGTTCATCTGCGTTTATCTGCGCTCAGACAAGATTCTTATGAAAGCATCAACCACATCGGGATGAAATTGCTTACCTTTTTCTTCAATAAGAATTTTAATAGCTTCTTCTTTAGACATAGCTTTCCGATAAGGTCTATTAGTTGTCATAGCATCATAAGCATCAACCACTGCAATTATATGAGCAGCTATTGGAATATCATCCCCCTTTAATCCAGCAGGATAACCGGGGAAATCACCATTAGATTTACCATCATATCTCTCTTGGTGATGCAATATTGCTGGAATAGCATCTTTTAAAAATTCTATGTCTTTAATTATATTTACTCCTATCTCAGGATGTTTTTGCATAATTTTTCTTTCTTCAGGGGTTAATTTAGTAGGCTTCATTAAAATCGATTCCGGAATTCCTATTTTACCAATATCGTGAAGGATAGATGCGTATTTAACTATCTCTATCATATTTTCTGAAAGGTTTAATTCCTTAGCTACCAATTCTGCATACATAGAAGTTCTCTGAACATGACCATCAATATAAGAATCTTTAGCTTCAACAGCAGCTGTCAAAGCCTTCAGGATTCCCACGAAACTATCCTTCAACTTCTTATGAGCAGCTTCTAATTTTTCATATAAAGAAGCATTATCTATTGTAATAGCTATTTGAGTAGCTAAAGATGTTAGCATATTAATTTCATCTTCTTTAAAGAAATCATAGTATTCGCTTTCAACATCCAAAATTCCTATGAGCCTATCTCCTATCATAAGAGGTATGGCAATTTCTGATTTAATATCAGGCAAAGAACAAATATACCTTGGCTCTTTAGTAACATCTTTTATAACTATCGTTCTTCTTTCTTCAGCCGCCCACCCTGTTATACCTTTTCCTAAAGGAACTTTAATTTCTTTAAATTGTTCCGGATAACCATAGAATCGCCAAGGCTTCAATACATTTTCCCCTTCTACAAAACGAAAAATTGCACAATTTCTAAAATTAAATGTTTTCTCCAAAACTTGGAGTATTCTTTCCAAAAGTTCCTCTAAATTTAAAGTGGACATTAAGCTTTTGCTAAATTCATAAAACACAGTCAACTCATCAATTCTTTTTTTCAATCCTTCATATAACTCAATATTTTTTATGATTGTATAAATGCCGGTAGCTATGGCTTCAATAGTCAATACATCTTGAGCATCAAAAGCATTCGGTTTCGTTTCTTCTATATTAACCACACCAAATATATCATCCCCTGACTTTATAGGAACACATAATTCTGAATTAGCAAAAGGTATGCAACCTGGCGAAAAGTAAGGGTCATCCTTTATATCTTGACATAAATAACTTTCTCCAGTACGTGCTACTAATCCTATTATCCCTTTTGAAAATTTTACGCGATGATTATTTGGCAGCAGATATTTATAAGGTCCTGCTTTTCCTACCAATACTGCCTCAGAATTTTCTTTATTTACTTTATATATTTCTACATTATGATATTGAAAAGCTTCTTGAATAGTTTTAGCCATACTTTTTAAAAGCTCATCTATATTTAATATAAATGTAGAAGCAAAAATAGTCTTATGCAATATTTCCAATTGCCTAACCCGCTTAACTAACTCTCTTTCTTTTTCTTTCTTTTCCGTTATGTCTTTGCCAATATATATAAATTCTTTTCTTCCAGTAATCTCATCTTTAATTTCAGCTACTGATAGTGAAATTTCCTTTTGCTCCCCTAAATGTGTTAACATTACTACTTCTTTACCATATATTTTATTTTCTTTTTCCAAATTATCTATCAAATATGCATATTCCTCTTCATCATAAAAAATAAGGCTTAAATCCATCCCTATAATATCTTTCTTATCATAAGATAAAATAAGCTCTGCTGCCCTGTTAAATTCAATTATCTTTTGATTAGCATCTGCAACAATTATCATATCAGGAGAATTTAAAATTATACTTCTTAAAAATCTTTGAATATTATTAACATCTTTTTGCCTTTGAACTAATGTTTTTACTAAATTATTGATTGATTTAGCTAAGATTCCTATTTCATCATTTCTTTCAATATGTAATTCCTCCGGAATTAACCCTCTCTCCACGGTATTAGCAGCTTCAGCTACTTTCTTTATAGGCAAAGCTATCTTATCAGATAATTTAATCATCGCAGAGATGCAAAGGTAAAAAAGAAATATCACCGATACAATCCATATTATCTTTATGCTTCTAAACTTATTATGAGTTCTTAATGCAATCTGATTAACTAATTTATCAATTTCATTATTGGAAGCAGAAATTATAAATCTCCAATCAGATGTATTAATCTTAGAATAAGAAAATATTCTCTTTTCTGAGCCTAAATCAGCACTGAAAATTCCTGATTTATTATTCAATAATCCCTCATTAATACTTTTTAACAATTTTTCTTTCAAAACCCCTTTATTATCTATAACAGGAATATTTGTATCATTAGTAGCAATTAATCTTCCTTTTGCATCTGTAATCAAAGAAATCATATCTTTTTTATATCTATAATTAGATAAAAATTTTTTTATGAAATTTTCTATCGCTACATCTATTCCTACCACTCCTTTAAATTTAGAATTGTTATCAAAAATTCCAGCAAGGCAGGTTACAACTAATCCGGCACCACCGGGATCCTCATAAGGGAATGTCCAAATTGATTTTACTTCTTCAATCCTTTTCCCTTTTATTGATTTTAGAAAGATAGAATCACCAAATCTAAAATCAGCAGGAATTATTTTGCTCTGCATCCGATTTGGATACATCCTTATATACGGATAATCAAGCAGTGCAAAATAAACGGCAGTAATATCTCGTTGAGTTTTATAAGTCATTAAAAAAATATCATCTAAATATGATGTTGCATCTATTATTACCTTCAGCTCATCATCTATTTGTACATAATTTGGAATAAAAATATTAGCTTTATCCTTTTCACTACTTAAGTACCTTCCTTGTTCATCTCTTTTTAATTCAATTTTCAAATTAGAAATATCTTTTGAAATATATTTTTGGGGATATTGAATTACTTCTTCAACAATTTGACTCAAATGGTAAGTTTTATTATTTATTTCTTCAAGATAATTATCTATATTATTGGCGTTTGTTTTTGCCTCTGAAATAAGAAATGAATTCATTTGGCTTATTAATGAATTTTCAGCATCCTTTTGCATTGTCATTTCAATTTTATTCAACTGAGCATAAATTAAAAAGGCAATTATCAACAGCGGCAACAAAATAGATAATAAAGCAATAAGAATAATTTGTTCTCTTATTTTTATACTCTTTAATTTACTAAACATATTCAAAAATCATAGAATACTATAAGATAAAATCTGATTGTTGTCAATTTATTGCAAATTAAAAGCTAATTATTCATCCTTTCATTCACTTATTCATTAATCCATTCATCTATTATATCCAAAATAGGCAGGAGGCATCCTATCACCTATAACCTATAACCTATAACCTATAACATATATCTTTACATCCCTTTTATTTTTCATATATTATATACTCTATAAGGAGTTTATTATGATAAGAGAACAAGACAAAAATTTATTAAAAGACTTATTTCAAAATGAATTAACTAATCCTGTGAAGCTTATTATGTTCACACAGCAACAGTCCCCTTTAATCTTACCTGTGGTGAATACTTGTGAATGGTGTGAAGAAACAGAAGCCTTGCTAAAAGAAATAAGCGAACTTTCAGAAAATATAAATGTAGAAATATACGATTTTGTAAAAGAAGAAGATAAAGCTAAAGAATTAGGAATTGACAAAATACCAGCTATCGCAATAATAGGAGCTGAAGATTATAGGATAAGATTTTATGGCATCCCAGCAGGATATGAGTTTACAACATTTATTGAAGATATCATAGATGTTTCCAAAGGAAAAACTAATTTATCAGAAAAAACAAAAGAGCGTTTGAAAGATATAAAAAAGGATGTCTATATTCAAGTTTATGTTACTCCTACTTGACCTTACTGTCCGCGGGCAGTTCGCCTCGCCCATCAAATGGCAATAGAAAATTCTCATATTAAAGCCGATATGATAGAAGCGCAAGAATTTCCCCATCTTGCTCAAAAGTATGATGTGTACGGTGTTCCAAAAGTAATTTTAAATGAAGAATTTAGTTTTGAAGGGGCTTTACCGGAAAATGCATTTTTATTATTTGTATTAAAAGCAGCTGGAGAGCTAACTCCTGAAGAAGAGAAAGAATTTTTTAAAATGCAACAATAAAGGTATGCTTTCATTTTAACGAGGCTGAATAGATTTTTTCACAAGAGGTCAGATAAAATAATAGCCATCATTGCCATAGAAATAGTACCGAGTTCTAATTCCCGAGGATGAATATTTTCTATTGTATCTTTTGCAGAATGGTGCAAATCAAAATACCGCTGTGGATTTGTTAATAAGCCTATTGTTACGCTTCCTTGTTTAGATAAAGGAGCTATATCGCATCCTCCTCTTCCTTCTTTTATTTTGAAGATTTGCAATTCTTCAAATATTTCAAAAAAAGGATTTAATTTTTCTATAACCCTCTTGTCATTAATAGTAAAAGCTAAAGGAGCAAAACCTCCAGTATCAGATTCAATAGCTGCTATGTGCTTTTCATTTTTTCTGTTTTCAGAAATAGCATATTCTTTTCCGCCAATACAACCAAATTCTTCATCCATAAAAAGCACTGCTCTAATTGTTCTTTTTGGCTTAATAGATAATTTTTTTATCAGATACATTGCTTGGAGCACTTGGGAAGTACCTGCACCATCATCATGAGCACCTTCACTTAAATCCCAGCTATCTAAATGAGCACCTAATAATATTATCTCTTTTGGCTTTTCAACACCGCTGATTTCCCCTATCACATTGAATGATATAGCTGGAGCTAATATTTTGCTATTTATTTTTAAATACAACTTAACTGTCTTTTCTCTTTTGAGCAATTCACTGAGCAAATTAGCAGATTGGGTACTAATAGCAGCAGCAGGAATTTTCGGAACATTCTCATCATAACGAAGCATTCCTGTGTGAGGATAATTATCAATTGAGGTAGTCAAAGACCTTATAATCACAGCAGTTGCTCCATATTTAGCAGCTTCCACAGCTCCTTCATATCTTTGATCAACAGTTTCTCCATAAGCTTGAAATGTGTTAACTAAAGCATTGTCCATCGGACGATTGAAGAATATGATTTTCCCTTTAGCTTTTTCAGCAATACTTTTCAACTCATCAATCGATTTTACTTCTATTACATCAGCTATAATACCTTCTTTAGGTGTAGATACGCTGCCTCCTAAAGCACATAATGACAAAGATACGCTTCCCATCGTAAAAGAATTTATAACTCTGGCTTCTTCACTTTCACCGCGCTGCCATCTCGGAACCGTAAATGCTTCTAATTTGATAGAATCCAATCCTATTTCTTCCATCTCCTGTTTAACAAATTCAATAGCTGCTGCTGCTTGTGCTGAACCATCTAATCGTGGTCCTAATTTCACTAACCTCTTTAGCCTATCATAGCTTCCCATTTCGTTCATCCCTATTTTTAGCATTCCCTTTAAAATACTCTTATAATCTGCATTATTTTCTTTTGAAAATACTTCTACTTCAATCTCAAAAAACAATACTAAAACCAAAATAAAAATGATTTTTTTACTCATTTTATATCCAATAACTCCTTAGCTCCTTTGCTAAGCAATACCTCAGCAAGAGCAAATCCTACTTCTTCCGGACTTTCTGTTTCAGAGCCATAAACTTCCTTAATCATCTTTTTTCCATCCGGACTCGCAACGAAGCCAATAATTTCTAAATAATCATCTTTAATAGTGGCATAGGCTCCTAAAGAAGAATGGCAACCTCCCCCTAATTTTTTCAAAAAAGCTCTTTCTGCTCTAACAGAAACAGAACTCATCAAATGATTTAAGCCGGAGATCAATTCAAAGACTTCTTCTTTATTCTTATTAACTTCCAAAGCTAAGGCTCCTTGACCTATAGCAGGAATAAATTCATAAGGGTCAAGAGGCAATATATATTCAGACATAAGCTTTAGCCTTTTTACACCTGCCATAGCTATTATAATACCATCATAATCACCATGTTCAAGTTTTTTCCATCGGGTATCTATATTTCCTCTCAGTTCTTTAGTAACCCATTGAGGTTTAAGATATTTTAATTGAGATACTCTTCTCAAACTACTTGTTCCTATGACACTGCCGGAAGGTAAAGTGTCCCATCCATTAGTATTTTTGCAAGCAAAAGCATCGCGTGCATCTTCTCTTTCAGGAATGGCAGCTATTTCCAAAGAATCCGGTAATTCAATTGGCAAATCTTTCATACTATGAGCTGCCACATCAATTTCACCTCTCATAAGAGCTTCTTCAATCTCTTTTACAAACAAGCCTTTCCCTCCTATTCCAGCTAATATATGTTCCTGATGAATATCTCCGCTTGTTTTTATTATCTTTACTTTAACATTTATATTAGGATATTTTTTTCTTAATAATGAAATAACTATATTTGCCTGCGCTAAAGCAAGCGGACTTCCTCTTGTTCCTATTATTATATTCTCAATCATCCTTTAGCCTAATTTAAATATCCTCTTTAACCAATTTATCTTTTCGTCTTCTTTATTCTCGTTTATGGATTTTATCTCTTCAATTAATGGATTGATTAATCTCTTCACTAAAGATTTTGTCATTATATCAATTTTCTCTTTTTGCTGTAAAGTTAATCCATTTATTTTCCGATTCATTTCTTCAATTTCTAATCTCCTTATAAATTCAGCCCTTTCTTGTAAAGCTTTTATTGTAGGGTAAATTTTTAAAGAATCAAGCCATTTGTAAATAGAATGAATTTCCTTATCAATAATTGCTTCAGCTAAAATAGCTTCTTTTTCTCTTTGCTTTTTATTGCTTTCGGCTACTTCTGTAAGATCATCAATATCATATAAATAAACATTTGCAATTTCATTACAGTGAGGATCTATATTGCGTGGAACTGCAATATCTATTATAAATAATGATTCATTCTTTTTTAAAATCGCTAATTTCTGCAGAGCTTCCTTCTGAAGAATATAGCCTTCAGAATAAATTGAACTTATTATTATATCTATTTCCGGAATTATTTCCATAAATTTCTCAAAAGGATAAGTTTCAGCAGATAATTTATCAGCTAATTCCTTTGCTTTTTGGTAGGTTCTATTAGAAACATAAATTTTTTCTGCGCCTTTTTCCTTTATATGCAAAGCTGCTAATTCGCTCATCTCACCAGCACCTATTATTAATACCTTCCTTCCCTTTAAATTACCAAAAATTCTATGAGCCAATTCTGCAGCTACCGAACTAACAGAAACAGGATTATCTGAAATTGCTGTTTCTCTCTTTATCCTTTTGACTATTTTTAGAGATTTCTCAAATAATTGATGCCAAACCGGACCAATAGCACCAGCTCTCTTAGCAATAAAAAAAGCATTCTTTACTTGCCCAAGAATGTGAGGCTCCCCTACTACTAAAGAATCTAAACTTGAAGCTACTCTTATAAAATGTCTAATAGCTTCAAAATCTTGATAAGTATAAAAATAAGAACTGTAGTCATCATAACTCTCCCCAAAATAATTAGATATAAAATCTTTTAATTTATTAATAGCAATATTTCTATCATTCGCCTGGCAATAGATTTCTAATCTATTACAAGTGCAAAGTATAAATCCTTCATTTATATCCTCAATATTTAAAAGTTCTTCTAACGCATAAGGCAATTCATTCTCTTTAATAGCAAACTTCTCCCTTACATTTATAGGGGTTGTTTTATGATTAAGTCCTATTAATAAAATAGGCAATTTTCTCCTTCCAACAGAATACCTAATTATTAAAATTTATGATAAGATTTTGCTATTAATGCAAATCCGAAAAAAGTAATTAATACAAGCAAAAAAGCAGCAATAGAGAAATAAGCAGCAAATCTTCCTTTTCTCTTCATTGCTTTCCTGCTAAATAATAATATTGCATAAACTACCCAAGTAAAAGCAGTCAAAATTTCCTTTATGTCCCATTGCCAAAATTTATTAAAAGCGGTTTTAGACCACAATATACCTGTAATTATACCTAAGCTTATAAATATAAATCCTAAAATTATACAATAATAATTGATTGAATCACTCTCTTGCATAGAAGGTAGCTTCACATACATCCAATTATACTTCTTTGCTTTTACGGCTCTTTCCTGTATTAAATACATAACAGAGGCACCAAAAGAAACAAAAAGAAAAAAGAAACCTAACAAACTTACCGGAACATGAATAAAAATCCAGCTACTCTTCAATACCGGATTTAATACAAAAGAACTAGGATAATGAAGTAAAATATTTAATACAGAAATTAAAACCAGCGGTGCTAATACCGTATTCATTATAATATCTTTCTTTCTATATTCAATGAATAATATAATCGGCACTAATAACCATCCTAATAAAAAAATCGATTCAGAAATAGTTGTAACCGGAAAATGTTTTTTATTCTCCCAATAAAGGAAAAAAGCAATGGAATGAAATATAAAACCCAATAAAAATATAATTTTTATTTTGTTCCAGAAAACCTTTAACTTAGTTTTGTAAAAACCAACAAAAAGAAATATACTTACGAAAAGATAACAAATAAAAGATATAAATAAGCATATTTTTACTAATTCACCCATTCACAATTCCATCATCTTAATTTTATTTCTCCAATAATCAAGTAAATCTTGTAAAGTCTGACGGATATCAATAGTAGGATGCCAACCGGTTGCATTAACAAATTTAGAATTATCTCCAATCAATATAGGAACATCCGAAGGTCTCAATCTAAGAGGATCTACCTTTATTTCTACTTTTACATCAGTATATTCTAATAAATAATGAAGAATTTGATGAATAGAATATGATTTTCCGGATGAAATATTATAAACTTCCCCGGGCTGTCCCTTTTCTATAGAAAGCCAATACCCTCGAACCATATCCCGAACATCTGTAAAATCCCTTTGAGATTCTAAATTTCCCACAAAAATAACCGGCTCTCTTCTTTTTAATTCAATTTCTGCAATTTGTTTGGCAAAATTAGATGTCACAAAAACTTCCCCTCTCCTGGGTCCTGTATGATTGAAACCTCTCGTTCTTATTATTTTCATCCCATAACTTTTAAAATATTGATAACCAAGCATATCTTGCCCTACTTTACTAACTGCATAAGGACTCAATGGCCTTAAGGGATTCGTCTCCTTTATTGGCAATTCATCCGGATAAACTAATCCATATTCTTCACTGGAACAAGCTAAATGTATTCTTGGATCCAATTTTAAATGTCTTACCGCTTCAAATATATTTAATTGCCCCAAAATATTAGTAGTAATAGTTTCAGAAGGAGCAATCCAAGATGTTGGAACAAAACTCTGCGCAGCTAAATGAAAAATATAATCGGGCTTTATGCACTCTAATATGCTTATCACACTCGAAATATCCCTCAAGTCAGCTTCGTATAATTTCAGATACCTCTTTATATGAATAATATTGTCAATTCTGCTTCTCCATCTTATAATTCCATAAATTTCTACATTGCTTTTTTCCTTTAAAATAAAGTCAGCTAAATGACTACCAGCAAATCCAGTTATTCCAGTAATCAATACTTTCACTTTCTATCCTCCTACAATATATTTTATTTATAAATTATAAAATGATTTGATAAAATATCATTTTTTAAAATAAAATTCAA
>CAYREJ010000049.1:0-12521 GCA_964423235.1 uncultured Acidobacteriota bacterium
AGCTTAATACTAACAAGCTTTGGATTGACTCCTTGATAAAATAGAAGCCAGAATGGAATAAATAATCCCAAAAAGAAGGTTGGCAAGAAAATATAAGAGAATTTACCCGCTACAATATCTTTAAAAACTAAGTGGTCAGCTTGAGGGGCTGTATATAAACCTGTAAGGAATTCACTGAATAAAAAGTAAATATATAGGAGAGTAACAAAGCCTAAGAAGATGCCGAGCCCTTTAAACAAGCGAGGTGGAAAATATTTTTCCCAGTGGAAAACTTTTCTTAATATAGCAGCTACAATGATAATAGCTGAGAAACCTGAGACGATAGCGCCGAGCACAAAATAAGGAGCCATCACTGGATTGAACCATCCGGGTCTTCCTGCAAGCAATCCAAATACATATCCATACACTGAATGCACTGAAACCATTATCGGAAGAATAACAACTGCTAACCACCATACAACTTTTTCATGACGCTGTTTATTTTCTTCTGTATCTACATATCCAAAAGATAAAAAAGTAAATAATCTTGACCATTTCGGCAATAGCTTTGAGCAAAGATAAATGTCTCTTCTCATAGCAAGATAAAGATATATAGAACTTCCAACTAAATAAGTTGTGATAACCGTCATAGACCATACAAAAGGAGAAGACCAATTCCCATAAAATGCTACATAGAATATAAATTTTTCAGGTCTCCCGACATCTATTGTAATATTTAAAACCGCAGTAGTAAGAGAAGCTAATGTAACAAGCTCAGCTATCCTTGCCAATTGCTTATACCTTTCTAATCTCATTATCCTAACCACTGCTGAAATAGCAATGCCTACATGGCTTATCCCTATGAAATGAATAACATTCGCTACGATTATCCCCCAAATAGCTCCTTCGGTTCCTAAACCAGTTATCATATGTCCTTTCGTGAATTGCAAATAAAAATTATATAAAAAATACCCCAAGCCAATAGATAAAAACAAAAGAAAGAAATAGAATCTATTAGAAGTCTTTGTTAAATTAGTAAGCATCAGCTTGCTTTCATTAATTAATTCATCTGAAGCATTGGTGCTATATAGGCTTTTCATTTTATCCCTCCCTTAAATAATAAACAGAAGGTTCAGTTCCAAGTTCTTCCAAAAGTCTATAAGCTCTTTTATTTCTTATTAATTTAGAAACATCGCTTTCGGGATTTTCCAAATCTCCAAAATGTCTGGCACCAGCAGGACAAGCTTGCACACAAGCAGGAACGGGCGTGTATCTATATTCAACATTCTCAGTTGGATGCGTCTGCGGTGGATATTCATGACAAAGATTACAATCTTCTTTAACATCCATATAATCTAACATAGCTGAACTTTTATCTTCCTTCGTATTAATTCTTGCTTTAATTATTCTGTGAATGCAAAATATGCATTTTTCAACGACCCCTAATGGTCTTAAAGGAACATCAGGATTTATTGCATTATCCAATGGCTCCACAAATCTTTTCCTCGCCTCAAACCAGTTAAATTTCCTTGTCCCGTATGGACAAGCATTCATACATAATCTACATCCAATGCATCTATTTGGATTCTGCATCGTTATCCCTTCCGCAGTTTTGTAAGTAGCTCTTACCGGACATACTTTCGTGCAAGGAGAATTATCGCAATGCTGACAAGCTAAAGGAATAAATGTTCTCTTTACATATGGAAATTCTCCTTCATCTTTCTTTACATAAGTTAACCAAGCTGTTCTTCTCCCTTTTTCTAAATCTTCTTTCCCTGCATAAGGAATATTATTTTCGCACATACATGCTACCATACAAGTTTGGCATCCAGTGCAACAATCTAAATCTATTACCATGCCCCATTTTGCCATTCTTAAGCCTCCGCTTTATAAATTTTTACCTTTGTTGAGAACCAAGCTGCTAAACCTCCTAAATTATCATGCTCATTAGCTATTATTTCGTTAGGATTTGACCCTCTCATTCTTGCCCACCTTCCATATTCTTTATGTCCCAATTCATATGGTATATTTACTACTTTTGGTAATGCTCCAGGCATTATCTTAACTTTGAATCTGCCTCTTCCTATCCTTGATTCTACATAAACTAAATCCCCATCTTTGACCCCTAATTCTTCTGCCGTCTTCGGATTTATTTCTACCCAGCTCTCCCAAAAAATATCTGTTAAAATGCCTAACATATCCTGTAAATATGGAACATTAGCTCCTCTTCCTTCCGCATGCGTAATCAATTTGTAAGTATTTAAATGGAAAGGATATTCTTTATCATCTCCCACAAATCTTGGCTTCTCAAAATGCGGTAAAAATATTTCATCTCCCCTTGCAGAAAGCTTTAAATTCTCTATCATTTTATTAAATTCTTCTTCAAATGAAGAATTGTTCTTCTTTGTTTCTTCTTCAATTATATGTTCTAATTTCTTTTTTATATTTTGTGAATAAAATTCAAATTTTCCGGAAGGCGTTTTGAAAACTCTCTCCCAATTTTTCCAGTCATAGTTATCATCGTACCATACACCTTCTTCAGTAAATCTTTTCCACCAGCTTTCAAAATTATTAGATATAATGCTTCCTCTTTTAGCTTCATAAACCCCTCTCGCTCTATACCTCAATAAATCTACCATATCCTTCCAAGGAAACAATTCAGAGATTCTTCCGCCAAGTTTTTTAGCTATTTTTATTATAACATCTCCTGTATTCATTGTATCATATAGAGGCTTAACTACAGGTTGTCTTAATCCCCAAACTGGAAATCCTAAAGATGGGTATATAACATCATCATGCCATCTTTCTAAATAAGTGCAATCCGGTAATATTAAATCTGAATAAGCAGTGTATTCATCATAAAAAGGGGAGAATGATACAAGAAATAAATCATCACCTTTTTCTTTTAGTGCTGCATGCCATCTTCCGACATCAGGCATTGAGAACAAAGGGTTTGTATAATAAGCCATTATCATTTTTATTTCATAAGGCTTACCATCTATGATTCTATCTGGAATATCTTGATATACTTTACCAGCTAATGGATATTTTACAGTGCCTGCATAATCTATTCTCGGCATAGATAATCCTTTTTTAGATATTTCATCAACATCCAGTTTTTTTCCTCCATGCCCATCATCTATTAAATCCGGAAATGGAGTTAAAGGCGGCTCCATCTGCATTAGGATTCCCCCCTTGGCTTCAATACTTCCCACTAAAGCATTTAATGAATGTATAGCCATTCTCGTATAAATTCCATTTGATTGCATTGAGATTCCTCTTTCGCCAGCTGCTATACAATGAGGAGCTTTTGAAGCAAATTCTATGGCTATGCGACTAATTGTTTCTTCTGGAACCCCTGTTATTTCTGAAACTCTTTCCGGACTATAATCCCTTAATACTAATGTTTTAAAACCTATATGCTTAATTCCTTTATCATCTATCCAATCTTCAAAACCAAAAGTATGTTTTTCAATGAATTCTTTATCATAGAGCTCTTCTGAAATTAGAACATAAGCAATACCCAGAGCAAGAGCTGCATCGGTGCTCGGATTAATAGGAATCCACTCATCTGCCTTTGAAGCTGTCTGAGAAAATCTCGTCTCCACTTGGACAATTTTAGTTCTTATTCCTTCTCTTTTTCTCCGCATAGCTCCATAACATCTCAATAGCATAGCAGTGGGACGCCAAGCTTCTATAAAGCTTCCACCAAAACATAATAAGTAATTACAATTCTCCCAATCATAAGCGCCATATTTTTTGATACCTTGTGTTGCCCAATGAGCCATTGGAGTCCCATCCGCACAAATTGATGAATGCCCAACATTGTTAGGAGTTCCTATCGCTTCACAAAATCTCCCAAATAAATCTCCCATAACCCCTCTATATCTTCCTCCCATAACAATAATTGAATGCGATAATCTTCTTTCTCTCAATTGATAAATTTTCTCTGCTACTATACTCATAGCTGTCTCCCAATCTATCCTTTCCCAATTATTACTTCCTCGACTACCAACTCTTCTCATCGGTCCTTTGATTCTATCCGGATCATATAAAATCTGAAGCCCTATCTGCCCCTTCGGACAAGTTTTACCTTTGTTAGATGGGTATAATGGATTTCCTTCTATTTTTACCGCTCTATCATTTACAACTCTTACTAATATACCGCAGCCCCCCGGACACTGCAAACATACTGAAGGAACATATCTCTCCTTATATTCTTGCTCCAATAAAGGAGCCTTGATCTCCGGTTTGAATTGGCACCCATATGCGCTCGTCAGGGCTGCTGCTAATGCCGAGGTCTTTAAAAATGTCCTCCTATTTATTACCATTTCTACCCCCTCTTTGTTAATTTACAAAATCCAAAAAAACTTAATTTGTCTTCTATATTAAATATGCTTAAATAAGCTTATGTTCAATCAGAAAAAAAACTTAAATAAAAAATTTTTACTAAGAAGAAATACTTAATTTTGCGTAGAAAATACTAAGCTAGTTAATAGAGTTAATAGAGTTTATAGAGTTGAGAGTTTATAGAGTTCCACAATTTCTTACCCTTTTTCTATTAGAACATCCATAATAAATCTTAGCTCCTTAGCTTCTTAGCTTCTTAACTTCCTAACCTCTTAACCTCCTAATTTCCTAACTTCCTAACTTCCTAACTTCTTAACTTCCTAACTTCTTAACTTCTTTCCCCCGTTCTTTGCGTGCATCTCTGTGGTGGATTAGGGATTAGGGGTTGGTGAAAGCATAAGCTATAAAGGTAAGAAATTGTGGAACTCTCAACTCTACAAACTCTATGAGCTCTATAAACTCTATTTAAAATATCATTGCAAAATGGTATTATAGGGTATAAAATTTAAAAATAAAAATTGGAGGGAAGAATGAGTTTTTTAGAAGAGATAGCAAAAGTAGATTTGGAGGTAAGTAAAGCGATAGCAAATGAAATAAGGAGGCAAACAAATACTTTAGAATTGATAGCATCGGAGAATTTTACAAGTTTAGCGGTGTTGCAAGCGATGGGTTCGGTGATGACTAATAAATATTCAGAAGGATATCCATTCAAGAGGTATTATGGAGGTTGTCAGAATATGGATATAGTGGAGCAGTTGGCAATAGATAGGGCGAAGCAGCTTTTTGGAGCTGAACATGTGAATGTTCAGCCTCATTCGGGTGCGCAAGCTAATATGGGAGTATATTTAGCTACTTTGAAACCGGGGGATACAATGATGGGAATGCAATTAACGCATGGTGGTCATTTAACTCATGGGCATCCTATTAATTTCAGTGGGAGATATTTCAAAGTTATTTTTTATGGAGTAGACTCGGAGACGGAGAGGATAGATTTTGAGCAGGTGAGAAGGTTAGCAGAAGAACATAAGCCGAAGCTGATAGTATGCGGCTATAGTGCTTATCCAAGAACGGTTGAATTTGATAAATTTGCAGAAATAGCCAAGAGTGTAAATGCTATTTTAATGGCTGATATTGCTCACATAGCTGGAATGGTAGCAGTAGGTTTACATCCGACGCCAGTGCCGGTAGCTGATTTTGTTACTACAACTACTCATAAAACTTTAAGGGGACCCCGTGGTGGTATGATTATGTGCAAAAGTCAATGGGCTAAAGAATTAGATAAAGCTTTATTCCCCGGAGTTCAGGGTGGACCCCTTATGCATATTATTGCTGCTAAAGCTGTTTGCTTCCAAGAAGCTTTAAAACCGGAATTTAAAAATTATCAAGCTCAAATTTTAAAAAACGCGCAAGCCTTAGCTCAATCATTAATTGAAAATGGGCTTAGGCTCGTTTCCGGAGGAACTGACACGCATCTTATGCTTGTTGATTTAAGAAATATTAATATAACAGGAAAAGTTGCTGAAGCTCTTCTTGAAGAAGTTGGAATTACAGTTAATAAAAATACAATACCATATGATCCGCAAAGTCCCATGGTAACGAGTGGTATTAGAATAGGAACGCCGGCAGTTTCTACGAGAGGAATGAAAGAAGAACAAATGCATTTGATTGGTTCATTAATTTCTGATGTTCTTAAAAATCCAGAGAATAATCATATAAAAGAGCATGCCAAAAATAAAATAAAAAAATTATGCAATGAATTTCCGCTTTATCCTGAATTAAATGAAGAGATAAAGAGATTAGGTTTATAATCAAAGGTAATTTATGAAAATAGATAAATTGTTTTTGATATTCACATTTTTCTTTTTAACGATTCCAATATTTGGGGCGAATAGGATGATAAATAAGGCTACATTAATTCTTATAAATGGCAAAGTTATTACAATGGATGAAAAGAATCTGAAAGCGGAAGGTGTTGTTATTTCGGACAATAAGATAATGTATGTAGGTTCTAATGAAGATGCTTTAAGGTATAGATGGGGAGGGGCGACGGTCATTGATTTGAAAGGGGCTACAGTAATACCAGGATTATCTGATGCTCATGTGCATTTGGTCAGCTTAGGCAAAAATCTGTCGCAATTAAATTTAGTAGGAACTACCTCTAAGGAAGAAATATTAAGAAAGGCGAAGGAAGCGATTAAGAAATTGAAAGAGGGAGAATGGTTAATTGGAAGAGGATGGGATCAGAATGACTGGGAAGTAAAAGAATTTCCTACTGCTGAGGATTTAGATAAAGTGTCAAAGGAGGTACCTATTTTTTTAATAAGAATAGATGGGCATGCAGCGTGGGTAAATACAAAAGCTTTAAATTTAGCTAATATAAATGAGAATACACCGAATCCTACGGGTGGAAAAATATTAAGGGAAGAGGGTTCAAGGAAGCCTACTGGGGTATTAATTGATAATGCGATGGATATAGTCAGCAAATTAATTCCGAAGGCTAATAAGCAGCAATTAATAGATTATGTAAACAAAGCAATGAAACAATGTGTTGAGAAGGGATTAACAATGGTTCATGAAGCTGGCGCTAATTTAGAAGAAATACAATTATATAAAAATCTTTATGAAGAAAAGAAATTACTATTAAGAATCTATGTAATGATAAGCGATGATAAAAGGACTTTAGATTATTATTTGAAAAGGAAGCAGGAAAGCACTTTAGATGATTATTATCTAATTGTAAGGGGGGTAAAATTATTTGCAGATGGTGCGATGGGTTCGCGTGGAGCAGCATTTTTTGAGCCTTATAATGATGATCCTAATAATTCAGGCTTAATGTTAATTAGTGAAGAAAGATTAACAGAGATAGGGAAGAAGGCTTTAAAAAATGGATGGCAGATAGCTGTTCATGCTATTGGTGATAAAGCAAATAATTTAGTGCTGAAAGCCTATAGCGAGATTTTACCAAAAAATAATCAAGCGCGTTTTAGAATAGAGCATGCTCAAGTTGTCAGGGAAGAAGATATAAGATTATTTTCTGATTATAATATTATTGCTTCGATGCAGCCTATTCATGCAACTTCTGATATGTATTGGGCTGAAGATAGGATAGGACCTAAGAGAATAAGGAATGCTTATGCTTGGCGAAATTTTTTAAATAAAGGGGTAATTATAGCTGGGGGTTCTGATGCTCCGGTTGAAGAGATAAATCCATTTTTAGGTATTTATGCAGCTGTTTCTCGGAAGGATTTAAAGGGGTTTCCTGAAAGAGGGTGGTATCCGGAACAAAGTTTAAATATATGGGAAGCTCTTAGGATATTTACAATAAATCCTGCTTATGCAGCATTTATGGAAGATATAAAAGGGAGAATAAAGGCAGGGTATTTAGCTGATTTAACTGTAATAGACAAAGATATTACTGATGTAGCGGCTGAGGAAATTCCAAAGATAAAGGTGTTAATGACGATTGTCAATGGGAAGATTGTATGGGCGTATGGCAATACGCCCCCACGATGAAAGATATTCATTTTACAAAAGAGTTATTATTAATTTATAATAATCATATGAAATATTTTAAAGGGAAATTAAAAAAAGTCATTTTGCTCTTTTTGATATATTTCTCATTTTTTATAGCATGCAAGGAAGCTCCTGAAAAAAGGTATAGTGGGTATTTAATTAAAGGGATAGAAAAGAATAATGAGATAAAGACCATATCTGATTTGCAAGAAATAAAGATAGCGATAGGGAATTATTTGATGAAAGAGACAAAAATTCCGGCTGCTTCTAATATAAGAGAGCTAATGGATATATTATATCCAAGATATTTATCTAAGCCCATATATAGTGATGCTTGGCAGCAGGAGTTAATTGTAAGATCTTCATCTTCTCATATTGAAGTTATTTCAAAAGGAATAGATAAGGAATTAGGTACGAAAGACGATATTAAAATAAGTATTTAAAAGTTTTAAACGCAAAGAAAATGAATCAATCTAATATATTGCTTTAATATTTTAATGATGAGATTTTTATGGTAAAATTATAGGGTAATTATTTAAGAAAAGTAAGATGGATGAAAGTTTAACTGTGTTAATAATTGATGATTTAAAATCTGCAAGAGAAGAGATAATAGAATTATTATGTCAGTATATTCCGACATTGAATATTTTTGAAGCTGAGGATGGATTAGATGGTTATGCAATTATTCAAAGAAATAAAAATAATATAGATGTAGTATTTACAGATATAAATATGGCGCAAGTCAATGGTTTAAAATTAATTAAAATATTGAGGGAAGTGGAATCTTTTAAGAGCTTGCCGATAATAGTAATAAGCGTATTAGATGCCAGTGCTGATATAGAGAAAGCTTTGCAATTAGGAGCAAATGGATACATCACGAAGCCCATAAAGCAAGAAGATTTTGATATAATTTATGAATCTATTTTTGAACCGCTAATAAAAAGGAAGTCAGGGAAATGAGTGTAGTTGTAATAGGAACAGTAGCTTATGATACTATTATAACAGAGACCAGCAGGGCAGAAGAAGTACTGGGCGGCTCTGCTACTTACTTTAGCTTAGCTGCCAGCTTCTTTTCAAAAGTAAAAATAATAGGAAACATTGGTGAAGATTTTTTGCAAGAGCATATTAATATATTTATTGAAAGAAAAATAGATACGGAAGGATTAAGAAGAATTTATGATTATAAAACTTTTAGATGGAAAGGGAAATATAGTTCTGATTTTAATGAAGCGCTCACCTTAGAAACGCATTTAAATGTTTTAGAATATGCCGATATATTAGTTCCAGATTCTTATAAAAATAGCAATATTTTATTTTTAGCTAACATAGACCCGGAAATCCAATTAAAGATTCTTTCTGAGATAAAGAAGGCTAAAATTGTAGCTGCGGATACGATGAATTATTGGATAAAGAATAAATTTACTTCATTAAGAAAACTATTGAAAAAGGTGCATTTGTTATGTATAAATGAAGGAGAGGCGCGGCAATTATCTCAGGAAAGCAATGTAGTAAAAGCTGCGAAGATAATATTAAGGATGGGACCATCTATACTGATAATAAAAAGAGGGGGCTATGGAGCTATATTATTCTATAATGATCATATTCGTTGCGTTCCAGCTTTTCCTTTAGAAGAAATTGTTGATCCTACTGGAGCGGGTGATTCTTTTGCCGGAGCTTTTTTAGGATATTTAGATAGGAAAAGAGATTTATCCATAGAAAATTTAACAAAAGCACTTGCATATGGTAATGTAACAGCTTCTTTTACCGTTGAGGACTTCAGCATTAATAAGCTAATTTCCATTAGCCGAAAAGATATTGAAAATCGTTATAAGATGTTTAGGGAAATGGTTAAGGTTAATGGTTGAATTTTAGCTTTTTAAGATGAAAGTTACAGGACCATCATTAATTAAATGAATTTTCATATAGGCACCAAATTCTCCAGTCTGTATATTTAAATTGCTTTCTTTCAATGTATCAATAAAAAGATGAAGTAGGGGTTCAGCTTTTTTAGGTTCGGCTGCATTTTCAAAACCGGGTCTTCTGCCCTTTCTTAGATCTGATGCTAATGTAAATTGAGAAATTACTAAAATATCTGCATTGACTTCTTTGACGGACAGATTCATTCTTCCTTGTTGATCTGGAAAGATCCTTAGTTCCGGTATTTTCCTTCCCCAAAATAGCATCTCTTTTTCAGTATCGCTTTTTTCAATGCAAGCAAATAAAACTATACCCTTTTTGATGTGAGAAATAATTTTCTCTTCAATTTCAACAGAAGCTTCAGATACTCTTTGGAGAATAATTATCATAAAATAAAAATTAATTTTATCATAAAAAGAGATGAAGGAGTGAATAATTATTTAAATTTCATTAATGAATTAGGGTCTTTCATGTGAGAGACTGCTGTATCATAGCTTATTATACCCTTTTGGTAAAGTTCTTTAATTGACTTGTCCATACTTTGCATTTGATATTGGGTACCGGTAATTATTACATTATCTATTTGTTGAATTCTATTTTCTCTGATTAGATTTCTAACAGCGTCATTAACAATTAAAATTTCACAAGCTAAGACTCTTCCTTTTTTATCAATACGTGGAAGAAGTTTTTGAGAGATAATAGCTTGGAGTGTTTCTGATAATTGCATTCTTGTTTGATTTTGTTGTTCAGGAGGAAAAACATCCACGATTCTATTTATGGTAATAGCAGCATCCGGAGTATGCAAAGTTGCTATGATTAGATGCCCGGTTTCTGCTGCAGTTAATGCAGTTGATATTGTTTCAAGGTCTCTCATTTCCCCGACGCAGATAACATCCGGATTTTGTCTTAAAACATGATAAAGAGCAGTAGCAAATGAAGGCGTATCAGTATGAACTTCCTGCTGAATTATTATACTTTTATAGTGCTTATGAATATATTCAATAGGGTCTTCTATCATGACTATTTTACATCTTCTTTCATAGTTTATGTGATTTATCATAGCATTTAATGTAGTAGTTTTTCCTACTCCAGTTGGCCCTGTTATTAAAATTAATCCGTATGTTCTTCTTGTTAGTTCTTCTACAACTGGTGGAAGACCTAATTCCTGTATTCTTTTAATTACTAAAGGTGTTATTCTTATAGAAGCTTCTAAATTCCCTTTTGAATAATATATGTTTATTCTAAAATATCCTAAATTCTCTATTGATTTATTAAAACATATGTGTTTTTTCTGATATAATTCATTTTTTTGACCTTCATCCAGAAGGCTCAATATTAAATCTTTTGTATCGTTGCCGCTTAATTTATCAAAGTTCATTAACATAATTTCACCATTCACTCTTACAACCGGTGGAGCATCCACTACTATGTGCAAATCGGAAGCATCTATTTCAACAGCTTTTTTTAATATGTATTTTAAAGAATTCATCATAATAATCTTCTCCTGTGGGCAGGATTTATAATTGCTATTGCTTTACCTGTAATTTGCATATTATTGATCAAATCTAATTCTTTAAATCCAAAAGGCTCTATATAAGGATAAAAAATTATATATTCTTTTTCAGATAATTGATATTTTTGATCCTTTTTAATTAACCCTGTTCCTAAATTAAATCCTGCTATTGGCTGATCATTTATAAAGATTAAATTCTTACTATGAAAAAATGTATCCCCAGCAGTAGCTATAATTATCCCGAGCACTTCATAATTTCTATTGAAAATTACTATATCTCCCTTTTTTAATGAAAAGGAATTAGGCTTTACTGATTTAATCAACAAAGTATCGTTTATCATAAGGTAAGGTTTTAAATCAATCGTAACCGATGCAAATCTGTATGGTAATATATAGATTGAAAAAGTAGCAATGAAAAAAAAGACAAAGACAATTATTAAGTTTAATATTAAAAAATTGCGAGAATTTAATGAGATAATTTTTTTATCTCTAATATGATTTAAAACGAAAGAGGAGGCACAATATATACATAGGCTTGCCATTAGAAAAAGAAGAAAAATTAATAATTCACTTTTAATTAATAGAAGAGAAGCATCAATTAAAATAATGAATGCAAGGAGAGAATAAATAGCTTTTTTAGTATCTTTTTTAAGAAAAAAGCCTACTGAAGGAATATAAGAGAGCAGTCCTAAGAATAATAAATGGATAATCTTTCGATCTTGCTCCGTTAATTCAAATTTTAATGCCCTATTATTAAGATATGTTCTTGCTCTTTTATAAGAATCTCGCAGCGAAGCTTTAGCTGTTATATTAGGTCTAAAATATGAAAAAGTAAGATTTAGTCTTCTTCCGCAATTAAAGCAATATTCTAATGCGTCCGGATTGTCAGCTTTGCATACAGGGCACTTCATATTTTATATTTTAAGAAGAGCTTTTCGTCTTGATTTTATCAGTTAGTAATGTCTCCTGCTCATAATATTCTGAAGTAAAATTCTTTTTAATTGCTTTTCCTATAATTTGCTCTATCATTTCCATATATTTTAGACAAGCTTTTCCTTTAGCACCCTTTACTTCGCAAGTAAGTGTTCCATCTTTTTCTATTGTTAAATTAAGTTCAATTTTACCCATAATGTTTCCTTCAAATAAAAATTATTAATTGCTTGTAGAATTTTAATATAATATTATTTATTTTGCAATGAAAATAATTGTAATTGGTCAGCTTTCTTCAAAAGTAAGGAAAAATATTAAA
>CAYREJ010000050.1:0-12490 GCA_964423235.1 uncultured Acidobacteriota bacterium
GGTAAGAAATTGTGGAACTCTCAACTCTATAAACTCTATAAACTCTATAAACTCTTTAGCGAATTAAATTGAAGCTGCTCAAACAATTTATTTAATAAATTTTTATCAGGCTTATTTAGTTTTAAATCTTCTATATTAATATCCAAAGGCAAATTCTTTTTTAAAATAGCTAATTCTTTAGATAAAATAGCAGATTCTTTCCCTTCAATTAAAGCTTTTTTTAATCTTTCATTGGTTATTTTATCGATATTTTGATATAAATCATCTAAATCTTTAAATTGAGATAACAATTTAGAAGCATTAACTTCTCCTATTCCTTTAATACCCGGTATCCCATCTACTTTATCCCCTACTAAAGCTATAAAATCTGATATTTGACTTGGCTTTATTTTATAAATTTCATAAATTTTATTTTCATCATAAATTTCATACCTTTTAGGATTCAAAATTTTTACTCTATCATCTATTAGCTGATATAAATCCTTATCACTTGCTATTATAACCACTTCAAATCCATTTTGCACAGCCTTTGCTGAAATAGTCGCTATAACATCATCTGCTTCATATTTTTCTAATTCCAAACAAGTAATACCTAAAGCCTGACAAACCTTTTTTGCTAACTCCCACTGAGATGACAAGTCTTTAGGCATAGGCGGTCTTTCAATTTTATAGTCTTTATAAAGTTCATGTCTAAATGTAGGACCTTTGACATCAAAAGCAACGCTTATGTATTCTGGATTATATTCTTTAATTATCTTCAAGATAACTCTTGTTAGTCCATATATTGCATTGGTAGGTTGTCCGGAACTGGTTTTCATCAGGGGTAAAGCAAAAAAAGCACGATATAACAAACCATTACCATCCAAAAGAAAAATAGTTTTCATAATTTTTTCACCATATCTTATTATTTTATCACAAGTTAATAGAGTTTGTAGAGTTTATAGAGTTTGTAGAGTTGAGAGTTCCACCATTTTTTACCATTTTGCCTTTACATTTGGATAATTGCTTAAATTCCTATTATAGCAAATTATAACCTCTTTTTCTTCAATTTTTCCTTCTAATCTCTAATCCCCAATTCCCAATCCCCAATTCCCAATTCCTGATTCCCAATCCCAGATTCCCAATTCCCAACTTGCTGTCAAGGATATAAAATTATTTTGCCACTCTCCCCTTTTGCAATGAGTTCCATGGCTGTTTCATAATTTTCTAAAGGGAATTTATGAGTAATTAATGGAAGTAAATTAACTAATTTCTTTTCAAGAAAGGCAGAGATTTTATACCAAGTAGAAAACATTTTTCTACCAATTATTCCGTAAACTCTTGCTCCTTTAAAAATAATATAATTGTTGATATCAAGAGTAATAGGTTTTGAAGGGATGCCAAGCAAAGAAACTCTCCCACCAAATGTTAAGATTTTAAAAGCTAAATCCAAAGATTCTTGAGCCCCTGACATTTCTAAGCTTACATCAACTCCTTCACCATTAGTGAGCTTTAAAACTTCTTCTACGACATTACATTCTCTTGGATTTAATACTATATCAGCTCCCATTTTTTTAGCTAAATTTATTCTGTAAGGCATAATTTCAGTAGCTATCACCATAGAAGCTCCGGAAGCTTTAGCAATAGCGATTGCCATCAATCCAATAGGTCCGCATCCTAAAACAGCAACGGATTTGGTATGAACATCTTCAGCTAAAACAGTATCTACTGCATTCCCAAAGGGTTCTTGAATAGATGCTAATTCCAAAGGTAAATCTTTTCCATTAACCCAAATATTAATTTCCGGCAAAGCAATGTATTCAGCAAAACATCCATCTCTATCTACTCCAATTATTTTTAAATTTTCGCATACATGCATATAACCGATGCGGCAATGTTTACAGTATCCGCATGGAATATGCGATTCTGCAGAGACATAATCCCCTATCTTTATTCTTTTAACATCTGCTCCCACTTCTACTACCTCGCCAGCAAACTCATGCCCTATTATTACAGGAACCTTTACCCTCTCTTCAGACCAAGCATCCCATTTATAAATATGATAATCGCTTCCACATATTGATGCAGCTTTTATCTTTATTAATACTTCATTTTTGCTTATCCTCGGGATTGCTGCCTCTGATAAAGTTAACCCTTTAGCCTTATGTTTTTTCATTATACATTTCATTAAATCCCTCCATATATTTGCTTTATATTCATTCCTCGGATAAAATATTTTCTTGCGAGGTTAAGTATGAAATTTTTATTTTTTCTATTTACCATCTTTTTTTTAAGCTTAATTATAGCACATCCACAAGACTTACCACAAAGTATTAAAATCGAACTCTCTAAAATTTCTAAATCTTCTATTGAGGCTCATTTAAGATTTCTCTCCGACGATTTACTGGAAGGACGCGGTATGGGACAAAGAGGCGGCAGATTAGCTGCTAAATATATTGCCACTCAGTTCCAAATTTATGGTCTTGAAAAATTAGAGAAATTGAATAGCTTCTTTCAAGATTTTTCAATGATAGGTATCAATACAGAAAGAACCTCTACCCTTTTAATTAATCAAAAGAATCTTAAAATGTATGACGAATTTGTTATGAATACGGAATATCCAGAAAAAGAAATAAACATATCCGGCAATATTATTTTTGTCGGGTATGGAATTATAGCACCGGAATTTAATTGGAATGATTACAAAAATATAAATATAAAAAATAAAATACTTCTGATGATGGTAAATGAACCTCCTTCCGAAGATGAAAAATTTTTTGGTGGTAAAAGCTTAACTTATTATGGAAGATGGACTTATAAATATGAAACTGCGGCTAAATTAGGTGCTGCGGGCGTATTGCTTATTCATACTGATAAAACAGCAGGTTATAATTGGAATGTAGTTAAAAATTCTTGGGGTAGGGAACAATTTTATTTGCCTATCTCTCCTCAAGAGAAAAGATTAAAGCTTGCAGGATGGATAACAGAAAAAATAGCTAAAGAAATTTTTCAGGATGCAAATTTAGATTATGAAAAAATTATGAAAGAAATAAACTCGCGGGATTTCAATCCTATTGAGCTCCCGACAAGAGTTAGAGCTCATATAATTAGCAATATAAGAACAGTAAATGTTTCCAATGTAATCGGATATAAGCCAACAAAGAATAAAAAATTCAGCAATCAAGCAATCTTCATAACTGCTCATTATGATCATCTTGGAAAAGGTCAACCTGTTAATGGAGATGATATTTATAATGGAGCAGTAGATAATGCTACCGGCACAAGTATCTTATTGGAATTAGCCAGAGTTATAGGAACTTCTGAATTAAATTTCAATAGACCCATTGTATTTTTCGCAGTTGCTGCTGAAGAAGATGGGTTAAGAGGATCGGAATTCTATTCTAAAAATCCATTGTTCTCTCCAGAAGAAACAGCTGTTGATATTAACATTGATTCTGCAAGTGTATTGGGAGAAACTAAAGATATAACTATTCTTGGTGCTGATAGATCAAATTTGATAACAATAGCTGAAAGAATTGCTCAATTGCTTGATTTTAAATTAGTTCCGGAAGCACATCCTGAACAAGGCTACTTTTATCGTTCCGACCAATTTAATTTTGCTAAAATAGGTATCCCGTGCATGTATATTAAATCCGGTAGAATCATAAAAGGCAAACCAGAGAATTGGGGCTTCTTAAAAGAAAAAGAATATAGAGAAAAGCATTATCATCAACCTTCAGATGAATTCAATCCAAATTGGAATTTAGATGGGCTTGTCCAAATTAGCAAAATAGCATTCCTTTCTGCTTATTTCGTCTCCCAAATGCCAACTCTCCCTAAATGGAATCCTAATGATGAATTTGCAAAAAAAAGAAAATGATTCACAAAAGGGCTTTCTAATAACCCTTGAAGGTATTGAAGCTTGCGGTAAAAGCACTCAAGCAAAAAGATTATTTAAAATCCTTTCTAATAAAGGCTTCAATCCTATTCTTACTCACGAACCCGGCGCTACTAAAATCGGTTTAAAAATAAGAAATATACTTCTATCTGTTAAAAATAAAAATATTAATCCGTATGCTGAATTATTTTTATATTTAGCCGATAGAGCTCAACATCTTGGGGAAGTTATATATCCCAATTATCAAAAAGGTAGAATAATCATTTGCGATAGGTATTATTATTCAACTTTAGCTTATCAAGGATTGACTCGTTGTATCGATTTAAATCTTATAGATAAATTGCATTCTTCTTTACCTTTATACATTAAACCGGATATTACTTTTTTATTAGATATTCCCACTGAAGAAGCAATTAAACGAATATCAAAACGCCTCAATAAAAACAAAAGAAATTTACTAACAAGATTTGAAAAAGAAAATTATCAATTCCATAACAAAGTAAGAGCAGCTTATTTATCTCTGCAGGAAAAATATCCAAATGACATTACAATAATTGATGGAACGCAATCCATAAATAAGATTACAGAAGATATTTTTCGCATATTGATTAATATCCTCCCTTGTGGTTAATAACTAACAGTATTTTCCAAATCCTAAAAGCTAATCCAATGTGTTTTATTATTTTATTGCGACTTTAGCAAGTTTAAATAATTAACACAGAGAAAAAATGGAATTTGGAATTAGGAATTAGCTTCACACTTCTCAATTCATTTATATTTAGCCACAGATTAACACAAATGAACACAGAAATGTTGATTTATAAAAGAAATATTTTCTATGAAATTCTGTGTAAATCTGTGGCTAAAATCCTTTGCAAGTCCGTGGCAAAATTTAGCCACAGATTAACACAATTGACTCATATCTCCTATTTTATGATAAAATACAATAGTTAAAAATATTTATGAATTTTATTGGTAATCAGCATATAGCTTCCTTCTTCAAAAAAATATTTGAAACAAATAGAATATCTTCTACTTATTTATTTTCCGGACCTGAAGGAGTTGGAAAAAAATTTTTTGCTATTCTTTTAGCTAAGAGCTTAGTATGCCAAAATAATATTTTTGGAGGCTGCGATAATTGCAGATTCTGTAATCAAGCCGATAAAGGAATACATCCAGATATTTGGCTTTATACCCCCAAAAATTTAATAATCACTATTGACCAAATTAGACTCCTTATTGAAAGACTAAAATTTTATCCTACTGAATCAAAATATTCTATCCACATTATAGATAATGTTGAAACTATGAAGATAGAAGCTGCTAATGCAATGTTGAAAATAATTGAAGAACCCCCTCCTTATGCTATTTTATTTCTGATAACTTCCGCTCCTTTGAAACTTCCTCAAACAGTTCTCTCAAGATGCCAAAAAATTAATTTTCAAAAAATTCGCACTTCTGAAATCTATGACTATTTAATAAAATATAAAAGAATGCCCTCAGAGCAAGCTAAATTAATTAGCTCGCTGGCAAATGGAAATTTAAGCAAAGCAGTTAATTTGAATCTCAATGAATATCTTTCAATAAGAGAAAATACATTAAAATTGTTTCAGTGTGTTTTCTCAAATGACAAATCAATTACTTTTCCTGAATTCTTGCCACCGGCTTTTACAAAAGAAACAGAATACATTAAAGATAATTTTAAGATGATATCGGCATTATTATCAGAATTTTGTCAAGAATGCTTACTGATAAAGGCTATTAGGAAAAATTTCATTCACTCAGATTTAGTTGACCAATTAAAGAAAATAGCAGAGAAAGCTTCAATAGATGATCTTTTTAGATTAGTTAATTTAATTGAGGAAACAAAAGAAGAATATGAGATTTATCATCAGAATCCCATTCTTTTGCTGCAAAGGATTGTTCTTTCAACGAGAATTAATGCTAAGTAAATGATATACAAATAATTATGTTAATAAAAGCCAAATGGATATTACCTATCACATCCCCCATTATAGAAGATGGAGCCATCAGAGTTCTTTCAAATATAATAACTGATTATGGAAACTTTAAAGACTTAAAAAAGAAATATCCGGCTGATAAAATAATAGATTTAAAAAATTCTGTTATAATGCCAGGATTCATTAATGCTCACTCTCATATAGCTTATACTATTTTAAGGGGAGCTTTAGATAAATATGACTTCTGGCAATGGCTTAAAATATTAAATTACTTAAAATATGAAATATTAACTCATAATGATATAATTTTTTCATCTCTTTTAGGGTGCCTTGTTGCTATAAGAAATGGCATAACAACAATAGCTGATACTTATGATTCCATTATCCCTTTTAAAGTCGCAAGGAAGGCAGGATTAAGAATTATTTTTTATTATGAAATTTTTGGATGGGAAGAGGATAAAATAAGCGAATCTGTAGAAAAAGCAAAGAAATTTTTAAATAAGTTTGCCAAGCCAAGTGAATTTTACAAAATAGGCATTTCTCCTCATTCTATTTATACAGTGGGTCCTTCTTTATTTAAATATTTAAATGAATTTATAAATGAAGATACGCCTTTATGCATTCATTTGGCTGAATCAAAAGAAGAAGCTGAATTGATAAAGGATAAAAATGGGCAGCTATATGAAACAATGAAAAACCGCAGTAGGCATTTAATTGGGAATTTTAATTCCTTTTTGAGTTATTTAGAACAATTCAACTTTTTTAAATTCAAGCCCTTGATTATTCATGGTGTTTATCTAAATAAAGATGATTTCCTTCTTTTAAAAAAATATGATTTGGGAATAATTCATTGTCCATCCTCGAATTTAAAATTCGGACATGGAATAGCTCCCATTTATGAATTAAAACACAATAATATAAAATGGGGTTTAGGAACTGATAGTTTAGCAAGCAATAACCGGATGGATATGCTTCAAGAAATTAGATTAACTCTTTTAACGCAGAGAGGTATTAATAAAGACATAAAAGCAATTTCTGAAGAAGAAATATTAAAAATCTCTACAATTACTAATGCTTATTTATTAAATCTTGATAAACTAATTGGCTCAATAGAAATTAATAAAAGAGCAGATTTGATATCCCTTAGATTAGATAAAATTAATAGCTTCCCTTGCTATGAACCTTATACAGCTATCGTTAATACTTGTACTTCTGATGATATAATCTTCTCTATGATAAATGGAAAAATCAAATTTTATAATAACAAATTTTACAATATAAACATTCCAAAAAATTTTTATAAAAAATTAAGTTATATAAAAGAAAAAATTAAGAGTGCTTTAATTACCATTTAAAGATTCTGTTTCTACCAGCCTTTTTAGCTTGATACATAGCATTATCAGCTTGTGTAATGAATTCATCCGGACTATGAATAAGTTCAGAGAAACTGGAGATGCCAAAGCTTGCAGTAATAAATCCAATTGGTTCTATAAAGGTGTTAGCAAGTAAATTTCTAATCCTTTCGCAAATATTGACAGCTTGATTTCCATCCACTTCAGGCAAGATAATGGCAAATTCATCCCCACCAATTCTTGATACTAAATCCATTGCTCTGGCATTCGCTGACAAAATCTTTGATATCCTAATCAAAACTTGATCCCCAATTAAATGTCCGTATCGATCATTAACATTTTTAAAATAATCTAAATCTAATATAATCAAGCTCAAAGCTCTTTGCATTCTAATAGCTCTGTTAATCTCTCTCCGCAATACATAATTAAATTGTCTTCTATTCGCTAAATTTGTTAAAGGATCTGTAATAGCTTGCTGATGTAGTTTCTCTATTAATGAAATCTTTTTAATTGAAACTGCCAAATGGCGAGATATTATTTCTAAACTACTTAGATCTTGCTCATCAAAAGCATCCGCTTCATCACTTTGCACATCTAAAACCCCAAATACTTGCTCATCAATAATTATAGGCACACATATTTTCGATTTTACTTTAGCATCAAATTTCTTATAATAAGGATTTCTTTCTACATTATTCTCTTTTATAGAAGCCTTATATTTCACCGAATACCCAATTAGTCCTTCTTCCAAAGAGCATTCATTAGAAATAGATATATTATCTTCTGGCACACTAATATATCGAATTAATTTCTTCTGTTCATTTTTATAAAGCCAAAAACTTGTTGAATAATACCTAAAGTTCGATTTGATCAGATTTAAAGATTCCCTAAATAACGATTCTAAAGTTTCGCACCCTCCTATTATTGCAGCTATTTTATTAATGGCATTTAATTGAGAAGCTCTCTTTAATTCTTTCTGATAAGTAACAGAATTAGAAATCGCGGATGCTATATATGAAGATAGTATTTCCAAAAACGATAACTCAGCATAATCAATTTTTCTTTCTCTTTTGGATTCAACATCAAGAACACCAATCACTCTCTGTCCTATCTTTAATGGGACAGCAACCTCCCAAATAGCACCAGCAACCCCTTGAACATAACGAGGGTCTTTTGATACATCTTCCACTATTGTTGTCTCCCCTGTTGCTGCCGCATAGCCAGTTATCCCTTCCTTCCCTATTTTCAATTTAATCTCTTTTACCACAGCCGAATCATACCCTTTCGCACTATGTATATATAAATATTCATTATCGGGTGTCGTCAATAATAATGCACAATTATCATATTGAAAATTATCTATTAAAGTATTCAAAGCATTCTCTATTATTATATTCACATCTAATGAAGAAGATATTTGTTGCGATATGCTTAATATTAAATTAAGCATATCCAACCTCCCCTTCAGCAACTCATAAAGATGATAATTTATAAAAATTGATTTCAAATAAAAAACTATCTCCTTCAAAAGAGTTATCTCAATAATGCTAAAGAATTTATCCCTCTCCAAAAATATTATATCTCCCAAAATTTCATTTTTATCCATTAAAGGCATTAAAAGCATACTTGTTAATCCTTCGTTCAAAAAATCAGCTTCATCTCTAAATTTGATGCTTTTCGCCATTATCTTTTTTAGTACCATTTTATTCTTTTTATAAGATAGGCTTGAAATACTTTCATTAACACTATATGAAATTCCCTTGTCCATCTTCGTCTGAATAGATGAATACATTTCTTCTATCTTTAGTATGTTCAAATTCTTTATCCACCTCCGATATATTATTAATGGCGTCCCTAAAAATAAATTTATTTCATTAGCAACCTTGTAAAAATATTCATTAGGATGCAAATCCGGATTATATAACTTCACTATATCATTATAAAATTCTCTATATCTCGCTTTAATTATGTATTTATCTATTTTCTTCTTATAGCTTTCTATTAAAAAGCATTTATTAATAGAAGATAGAATAAAATGCAAATATTTATGAAGCTTTTCAATTAATTTATGAGCTTCTTCTTCAGTTTTAAAATAGAAAAAGATAGCTGCTATTAATTGATTATCGCTATTATCAAAAGGAAGTATTAATTGAAATTTATACTCTCCTGCAATCCTTTTCTCATATTCTGACAACGCAGGATGAGGAAATAATTTTCGGACCTTCAAACTCTTATCTAATAAAATTTCTCTTTCTGTAAATTCAGAAAGATATTTTTTACCTATCTTATTTAATTCCCCTTCTTCATTAGAATAAATTAAACGAAAATTTTGCATTGAAGGATTAAGAGCAAAAAAATCCCATCTCTGACATTTTAATTCTTTATAGAATAATTTGTTTAATGCTGTTGTTAATTGATCTATGCTTACCGCATTGATAATCGGTATAATTTTTTCCATTCTAATACTAAAATCACTCCTCCAGTATGGATGATCTTAATCCTAAAGCATCCTTTGCAATCTTATTGTTTGGGTCTATTTTCAATACTTCGTTTAAAAATTTAAAAGCTTTTAACCCAAGCCCTATACTCTTGTAAAATAATCCCAAATGAAGTAGATATTCAGGATTTTTTGGTTCCATTGCATAAGCTCTAAGTAAATATTCTTCTGCTTCTTTATTCTTATCAGGAAAATTCGCTAAAATTGCTCCCATTAAAAAATGAAACTTGCTCTCCTTTTTATTTATTATATCTATAGAATTTAATGCTTGATAAGCTTCATTAAATTTCTTTTGCTTAAATAAATATTCTACATATTTTATACCTTCTGAAGGCGAAGGTGGCATTTCCTTAGTTTCTAATTCTTTAGAAGGTTGACCTTTAGTTCCCGCCTTATCCGACATTAAATCAACCGGATGAATTTCAAATGAATATGTTTTCTTATCCAAAATTTCTTCTTCTTCCGGTGAAGGAATTTTCCTCTCTTCAATCTTTCCATCTTTTAATTTTTGATCGTACTCTTTTCTACTAATCGGTTGTACTAAAGTATCAAATGCTTCATTAAAATAATCAATAACATATTTTAAATTTGCTTGCCAAGATTTTGAATGATCTGAATAATAATATGGCTGAAGATGATCCATAAAATAATCATAATTCTTTTGAATATTTTTTATGTCCTCGTCTGGTTCCACACATAATAAATCATAATAATTAATTTTATAAAGCTGAGGCAATATCTTATTTATATATTGGTTAATTTTTTCTTCACTACTTAAATCAGGCAATGCACTTATCTCTTCCTCTTTTCTAATTTCAACTTCTTTATCAATAAATTTCACTAATCCTTGAGTATACAATGAATAAATAGCTAATAATCCCATCTTGTATGGCAATCCAGTCTTACTTAATACATCTCTTACACTTATCCCTTCTTCTACTAAGCTCAATATTAAAGTCTCCTCTGCATTCAATTCTATCCCCGGTAAATGAGCTGTCTCATCTTCCATCTTCTCAATCACATAATTTAGAAAATTCGCTTTATTAGAATATAAAATCTCAGGCTCATTTATTTGATATATCCCTTCTACTATTAAATCAGGAGTAGAAATTTGAATCCTCAAATCTTCATAGACAGGATTATCATTTCTCTCAAAATACAAAGGAATTATTCCCCATCTAAAAGCATTGAAACATATCTTCTTGACTTGCTGAAGTAATGCTGATTGTAATTCATTATATGTTATCAATCCTTTGTTTAATAAAAATAAACCTAATCTGGCACCTCTGGGTTTTTCTGATAATATTGAAGCTAAATCCTTCCTCTCTATAAATCCTAATTTTATCATTATCTCCCCTATTTTCTCTGAAAGAATATTAGAATGGGCAAATACTAAATTGCCTTCTTTAAAATAAAAATATTTTTTCATATTATTATTTTCTGCACGCAAAATTCCGCTTTCTTTATTCAAAAATAAATCCCTAAATACCTCTATAATGTGCTTATTGATTATTTCCATTATATTATCAGCCACCACAAGTTTTAATTCGCTAATTATTCTATACGAAGAAAAACCTTTTGTCAAATCTTAAGCATATAATTAGCCACAGAAGCACACAGAAGCACAAAAAAATGAATTTTAGATTTTTAGCCACAGAATGACACAAAAATAAAAAAGGAATTAGGAATTAGGAATTAGCTTCCCACTTCTCAATTCATTTATATTTAGCCACAGATTAACACAGATGAACACAGATTGAAACAGATTAACACAGATTAACGCAGATAAACACAGAAATGTTGATTTTTAAAAGAAATATTTTCTGTGAGATTCTGTGTAAATCTGTGGCTAAAATCTTTTGTAAATCCGTAGCTAAAATTAGCCACTGATTAACACAGAAATGTTGATTTTTAAGAGAGGAAGAAACAACCGAATTAGCCCTTTTTTAACCACTTCCTGTATTAGGGGGTGGAGGATTTGATGGTGGAGGTGGTGGCATAGGGGTAGGTGTTGGCATTTGAGGTTTATGAGGCGAAATTTGCCTTCTTGTTCTATCTGGGGGAGAATATATTTGTCTTTGATTAATACTCGGATTACTTTTTATATCAGAGCCAGCGGTAGGAATCTCAATATTTTTCTTCATTATATTGCCGGGATTGCTTGTCGGAGTTTGCTGATAAATAGGAGCATAATAAGAATGAATATCAGATTGATATGATGAAGAAGGATTGCTTTCCACCCTTTTAGCTTCAGATTTATAAGTATTTTGCTCCTGTATCGGAGGCGAATAATTATACTGAGGAGGAGAAGAATAAGAAGAACTATAACTACTGGAACTCTGACCGGAAATAGATGATAAACTCGGTTGCCCCGATACCCCTTTCGTTGGTCCTATATAAATCGTCCAGCTCTTTTCAGCTAATTCATCTTTAAAAATTACAAAATTAAACCCTGTTCCTTCTAAAACTTTACTTATCCCATAAGGAATCGGATAACTCTCAAAATCTGCATTCAATGCAAATCCCTTTGCTTTATCATCAATAAAAATATTTATATTGCATCCATCAGCTAATTTTTTGCCAAAATCTTCCAAAATCATATTTTCAATATGAACAGAAAGCAAGCCTTCCTTGCAAATTATTGAATTAGATTCCGGTAAGGAAAAGGAACATAAAATAATTAATAGGGCTAATAATATAAATGAAATAAAAATTAATTCCTTTTGCTGAGAAATTTTATTCACACTATCATTATACTCATTTATAAAAAAAAGTCAATGATAGAGTTTATAGAGTTTATAGA
>CAYREJ010000051.1:0-12474 GCA_964423235.1 uncultured Acidobacteriota bacterium
AAGAATGCTACAGTAGCTATTCAAGGTTTTGGCAATGCTGGTTCTTATTCTGCTTTATTAGCTAAGGAGATACTGGGTGCGAAAATAATAGCTGTAAGTGATTCAAAAGGTGGTATTTATAGCAAGGAAGGATTGGTGCCAGAGGATGTTTTAGCTCATAAGAATAAAACAGGTTCAGTTGTGGACTTTCCTAAATGTAAGAATATAACTAATGAAGAAGTTTTGACTTTGCAAGCGGATATACTTATTCCAGCAGCTTTAGAGAATGTATTAACAAAGGACAATGCGAGTGAAGTCAAGGCTAAGATAATTGCGGAGGCTGCAAATGGACCGACGACGCCGGAAGCAGATGAAATTTTCTTTAATAAAGGCATATTCGTGATACCGGACTTTTTGTGTAATGCGGGTGGAGTAACAGTAAGTTATTTTGAATGGGTTCAAAACCTATATAACTACTATTGGGATGAAGAAGAAGTTCATCAAAAATTAGATAAGAAAATGACTACAGCATTTTATAATGTTTTAGAAACTGCTAACAAATACAAAGTAGATATGAGAACAGGAGCTTATTTATTTGCAATACAAAAAGTAGCGGAAGCAATGAGGTTAAAAGGATGGGTGTAGAAAAATTGGGGGCGGCTTTTGAGCCGTCCCCAAAAAAAATTAAATTGATTCTTCCGGAGGTATTGAAAAAGGAGGAAATTGATCTCTGGCTTATTTTAACGAGAGAAGAATCCAGGGATCCGATAGCGAAAGATTTTGGAGCGGGCAAAGCAGTTGCCCGGACTGCTCTATTATTTTATTTAAAAGGAGATCAATTATACAGCAAAGCTATTGCTGCAAGCTATGATATTACTCCTTTAAAAGAATCAAATATTTATGATGAGATTGTCATTTATCGGGAAGAAGGAATTAAGAAACATTTAAGAGAGGCGATAAAAGAAGTAAATCCGAAAAAAATAGCAATAAATTACTCAAGGGATGTTCCGATAGCAGATGGTTTATCTTACGGAATGTATAATTATTTGAAAGAGGCGATAGGAGGAGAAATGATGAGCAGAACAGTATCGGCGGAGCCAATCATAGTTGCCTTCCGCTCAACGAAGCTTCCGGAAGAAATAGAAATAATTCAGGAAGCAGTTCACATAACCGAAAAGATACTTGCTGAGGTGTTAAAAAAGGATGTGATAAAAGTTGGAGAAATGAGCGAAAAAGATTTAGCAGAATATATGAAAAAGAAAACGAAAGAGAAGGGTGCGGAAGTAGAATTTGTAAGCATAAATGTAGGGGAAACCAGAGGTCATTCTGATCCAACGGATTTAAAAATAAATAAAGGAGATCTATTAAGGGTGGATTTTGGTATTCGGTATAAAGGTTATACGACGGATCTTCAGAGGTGTGCATATTTGTTAAAGGAAGGTGAGGAAGATGCTCCTGCTGAAATAAAGGAGATGTTTGAGATAACCAGGAGAGCCAATCGTGCTGCATTTGAAGCATTGAAGCCGGGTGCCAGAGGAATAGATGTAGATACAGCAGCGAGGAAGGTAATAATTGAAGCTGGCTATAAAGAATATCCGCATGCTACCGGACACCCAATAGGATTAGAGGTTCATGATGTAGGACCGATGCTGGGACCGGATTGGAAAGAAAGATACGGTTCTTCTGTCATTCAAAAAATACAAGAGGGTCAAACTTTCGCTATTGAACCAATGATTTACGCTTTCTATGAGCCTTATGGAGGTGAAATACATATATCTCTGGAGGAGGATGTTGTAGTTTTAAAGGATGGTGCTAAATACTTAAGCCACCCTCAAGAAGAATTAATTTTAATCTAAAGGTTAATATTGAGTATTTTTTAATATTCTCTCATGTTTAAAGAAAATGATTTAATAATGCTGATTGATAATAAAGGCAGAAAGTATATTTTCAAACTTAAAGAAGGAGGAAAATTTTCTTCCCACTTAGGTTTTATTGATCATAAAGATATAATTGGGAAGGAAGAAGCAGATGTTCTTAAGACTAATCTCGGTTATGAATATTTAGCCTTAAGACCATTATATAAAGATTATATTTTAAAAATGGGAAGAGGTGCACAAGTAATTTATCCGAAGGATATAGCCACAATTTTAGTTTGGGCAGATATTTTCCCGGGTGCCAGAGTAATGGAAGCTGGAACAGGCTCCGGAGCCCTAACCATAGCTTTACTTAGGGCAATCGGAGAAAAGGGCTTCCTTCTTTCCTATGAAATAAGACCGGATTTCCTTAAAAAAGCGCTGGTAAATATTAATAATTTTTTAGGAGAGCCCCAAAATCTAAAATTAGAATGCAAAGATATCTATTCAGGAATTGATGATGCAGATTTTGATAGAATCATATTAGATTTACCTGAACCTTGGAAGGTGATTCCTCACACAGAAAAATCATTAAAGAATGGAGGTGTCTTAACTGCATTACTCCCGACAATCTCCCAAGTTGAGAATTATGTTGAGCAATTAGAAGAAAGTAATTTTTATCACAATATTGAAATATATGAGACATTAATAAGATATTGGAAAATAAAAAAGAAAAGCAGTCGCCCGGAACATTTTATGGTAGCTCATACAGCATTTATAATAACCGCGCGCAAAGCGTTAGTTTCTGCTTCTATAAGAATTAATGAAGTGGAACATTGGAAGAGAGGATTTTAAACAGCATAGAAGCTACTTCGCGTTTAGGAGCAAAAATCTAATATCATAAATTTATATGCATCTATCATAGCTTTAATACTATGCTTTTCATCTGCATATAATTTAGCTAATTTACCATATTCTTTTCTTTTTGCTTCATTAGATAAAAGCAATGATATAGCTTCAATTAATGATTCTACTTCTTGATCCAATCTAACTTTAACTGTTATTGTATCGGGGATATCATAAATTTGAGGTAGATCGGAGGTAATCGTAGCTTTCCCTAACTTAAAAGCAGTAAGTAAACTATGAGGAAATTCACCAGCTGTCGGATATCGCAAATTAATTATTACATCCATCGCTTTAATGTATTTTAACATTTTCTCTTCTTCTATATAATTTGTAAGTAGACAATAATTTTCCAATCCCTCGCTCTTCACTAAATCATTGAATAAATTTTCTTTATCTGCTCCTATCCATAAAAATTTCAGATTATATTTATTAATTAGCTGCTTCAATGCTTTCAGGATATTTTTTAATCCTTTGTGTTTTGAAAGGAAGCCAAAGGAAGCAATCAAAAAAGAATCTCTTGGCAATGATAATTCTTCTCTAAGATTTTCCTCTGGCACCTTGATGATATGCTCTGGGACATCAGAAATCCCCATTGGTATATGATAAATTCTTTTTCCCGGATATTGATACTTTAAAAATTCATAATTATATAAATCATGAACAGCTATTGCTAAACTTTCTTCTATTATTTTCTGATTCATTGAAAACAGAAATTGAATTTGTTCAGGGATTGGATAGCGATATAATATCTTAGCTATCCTCAATCCATTTGATCCATGACAATAGCGCATCTCTTCAAAATAATCTTTCCAAAGGTTATGTCTAATAAAATACTTTGCCCTGCTATGGGATACAATAATATCATGAAAAATAACTATACCTTTAAAGCAAGCGATGTATGGATATTGGAAATAATGAAATTCGCTATTTCCAATCTGATAAATAATTACATCATATGGAATTTTAGCATTCAAAATAGAAAAATCTAAGTGAGAAAATACATTTTCATAATTTTGCTTATCATTGTTTTCAACGAATACATCAATGCGAAAATCATTTCTCAAATTCATTATTAAATCTAAAGAATATTTAGATATACCAGTAGGGGTTGGTGGTAAGCAAGTAAACATAGCAATCTTTTTATCATCTATCATATTTAAATTAATTAATAATAACTCTCAACTCAAAATCTTATTTATAATTTCATCCCAACTCCAGCTTTTAATCATCTTAAAAGCATTTTCACCCATCTCTATCAGTCTATTTTTATTTTTCGCAGCTTCAACAAAGCATTCCGCAATAGCGTCAACATTAGGCTCACAAATCATACCTGTCTCTTTATCTCTGACTAATTCAATAGCTCCACCTGAATCTGATGTCGCAAGCACAGCTTTTCTTGAAAGAAATGCTTCTGATACAACTAATCCATAATCTTCATCATATGCAGCAAAAATAATTGCCAATGCCTCTGCATAAAGCTTTAGTAATTGTTCTTTGTTTATCCATCCTAAAAATTTTACTTTATCCTCTATCCCCATATTTAATGCTTGCTTTTCTAACTCTATCCTCTGCGAACCTTCGCCTACAAAAATTAAATGGCAACCTATGGCTGCTTTCTTAAATCCTTCCAAGATCAAATCAGCTCTCTTATTCTTCTCAAGTCTTCCCACATGCAATATATAATTATTATATTTAACGCATTTATATTCATCTTTATTAGGAGGAAAAGGATACAAAACTTCAGCATCAAAACCATTATATTTTTTGAGCCTTTTCGCAACATTTTTAGAAATTGCAAAAATTTTTTTTGCTTCTGCAAAAGCAGTATTATCCATTCTAATTAATTTATCTCTTATCTCTACTTGAAGAGGCGTATTACATTTCCAGCCAAATTCTGTTCCTGCCCAGTCATATATTTGTCTAAATTGATGAAAAAGCCAAATTACTTTGCGAGGATGATGAATAATATATGAAGGGAATTTTGTGGCAATAACTAAATCAGCAACAACTTCTGCTGAAGATAAATCTAAAGAATTCCAAGCATTATAATTATTTAAAATATCTATCTCTTTTTTCCAAATAAGAGGAATAGATACTTCTTCTGTTTGAAAACCTCTTTTTTTCAGTTCTTCAATAATCCATTTATTTAATAATTCTGTGCCTCCTCTAATGAAAGGAACCTTTGAACTGCAAATAATTATCTTCATTTTATCCCTGATCGCATCACTTTTTTGCTTCTAATTTTTCGCATCTAAGTTTATTATCAATACACCATTCATTTATAAATCTCAACAGATAATTTGTATAGAAGCTATAATGATAATAACCGAAAGGCAAGATACCAAAAGAATCTATTGCTGAGTCGGGATTTATCTCTTTATTGAAAGATAAAAAATTCAAATTATTACCATCTATTAAGTCTTGCCATGGATAAAGTGGAGATATGAACATCGGTATTCCATATTGTGCTATATTATAAATTATAGGGAAAAAATCTCTATTCATAAAAACTAAAACTACCTTCAACTTAGAAATTAAATTATCATAATTATATACAAAATCGTTGAAAGATATAAAATGCAAGCTTTCATCAAAAACACTTTGCTTTTGCCCAATTAATAGCAGAATGCTATCATAATTTTTTTTTAATTTTTCATAGAAATAAGAAATGGTAGCATCATATTTTTCTGCTATGAGTAAGGCATATTCATTTTCTGTTTTAATAATCTTTGGATTTTTTATATTCTCTTTGACAAAACTTATATCTATCATAATGGGAAAGGTTCTAATTTCTGCATGAGGCTGAATCTTTCTTATTGCTTCAGCTTCCTTTTGAGAATGACAAAAAAAATGATCACAACATATTAAACCATATACAAAAGCTTGATTATTGAAAAAATAAGATAATTCTCGAGGATGTAACAAAGGGATCATGCAATTTCGCTTTTTTGTAAAAGGCAGTAATGAAATAGTAGAAAGGGATAAGCCAATAAATACATAAGCTTCATATATAGAAGGATGACTATGAAGATAGTAAAATAAAGAAGATGCTTTAGCTATTTCACTATTGTATTTCAATCCTTCAGATATTATGATTGATGGAATATTTAAATTTTTTTGTTCAGATTTAGCATAAGTAAATAATTTTGGGTTGCATTCTCTCAGCTTGTTAGAAATCTTCTCTCCTTCACCAGTAATAAGCAATAAGTCTACTTGCCAATTTTCTTCCAATTTTTTGCAGAGATAATTGACAATATAATCTTTCCCAAATTCGCATATTGCATTGTTTTCAGTTATAATAGCTAATCTTCCTAACTTCTCACTTTCTAATTTCATAATGAATCTCTTCCAATCTTCTAATCATTTTTGTTATAACTTTATCCCAAGAATAATTTTGTAAAATAAATTCAGAAGCAAGCTTCGCTTTGTTTTCAGCTTCCTCTCTATGCTCAAGAACATACCTCATTAAATATCGGAGATGCTCATAATCAGGCTCTGCCCATATTAATCCTTTATAATAGGGAGACTTTGTAATTGCTGGAACTAACCCTTTTATTTTTAAAGGATAGCCAAAATTTTCATTAAAAAAATCTAAATGAGCACTCCATTCCGTAGCTATAACAGGAACTTGGCAAGCCATTGCTTCCATAATGGGCATACCCCATCCTTCACCTCGTGTCGGCAATACAAAACAATCTGCCCCTCTATATAATGCTGCAAGTTGATAATATGGTATATCAGCATTTATTATAATTATATTCTCTTCTTCTTTATCTACCCCTATCTTGGCTAACTCTAATTCAATATTATTCCTTATGTCAGGATTAAAAATTTTTAATATTAAAACAGCATCATCTGATTTTGAAAATTCTTCTCGAAAGGCTTTTATCAATAATTCTTGTCCTTTTCTTTCACTCCATTCAAAAATAGATAAAAATACATATTTATCAGTTAATCTTTTTGGAATAATATGAGGATTAAAATGATCAATATCTATCCCCAGCGGCATAACATAAATAGGAACTCTGACACCTGCATCCCTAAAAGTTTCTTTATTAAAATTTGATGGAACCCATACTTCATTCATTCTATTGCATTGCTCAACCCAATCTTTCGGTAAACCATTTGCCTCTAACATAGTAAATCCTATCTTATATTTTCCAAAATTTTTATAGAACAAATCTCCTTGAGAATAAGATATTTGAATAGGATAATTCTTCATGGGCTTGCTTTGAATGCTGTAAACAATAGCATCACTTGCTAAAGGCTCCGATAATGGAAATACTGTATCTTTCCCATAAATGTACTTATAACGCACATCAATTCTATTATTCTCTAATTCTTTAATTATGAATCTCGATGAAATAGAATATCCGATTGGAATATTTGCAATTGAATGCCAAACAATCCCAAAAGAATATTTAAAAAAATCTGAAGAAATCCATTTATCCCAAAACTTCGTTTGAGAATCTCTATATAATCGGTTAAATAATAATTTATTGGACTTTGTAGAAGAGCCTTGAAAATGGATAAAGGCAAGATCAGCAAAATACATAACTTTATAGCCCTTTTGGATTGCTCTTAAGCAATAATCTGCATCTTCATAATAAGCAAAATATCTTTCATCAAGCATTCCTACATTTTCTATTGCTTCTCTCTTTATATATGCTAAAGCAAAAGTAACAGCATTAATTTCTTTATTCAATTTGTATTGACCTATATCTTCTTCGTTCCCTCCGAGTTCCAATGCCCAAAATGAATTTTTTGGTAAATGCAGTCCTCCGTGCAGCATCTTTTTTTCTTGGTTAATCAATCTACATCCCACTATTCCAATTGCTTCATCCTTATAAGCAAAATCTTGAAGCTTTACTATCCAATCTCGTTCTTTAGCTATTATATCATTATTCAATAAAATAATATCTGAATCTGATACAGATTCATTTATCCCTTGGTTTACTGCTCTGGAGTATCCTAAGTTCTTAGGATTTCTTATCAGTTTAATGTTAAGTGGATATTTATCTATTATATAGCTTACATCTTCATCACTGCCATTATCAACTACTATTATAGAAACATCATTGTCAATTGTCTTATTAAGACTCTCTAAACATAATTCTGTTTCTTCAATATTATTCCAAGTGATAATTATAATAGATACAGGCTTCATTTTTGAGCTACTATGCAATAATCCCTCGGTAAAAATATTATTTCGTTAAGCTTATTAAAATTAACTTGGATAGCTTCCAATATTTCTTTATTTAATGTTCCGGAATCAGAAGGCAAATCCTTTAACTGAATTGATTTATCCCAATCAGATAAATACTGCAATTTTAAAATTTTAAATCCAACTGCTTCTAAAATAAGTTTTAAAGTTAAAGGATGAATTGGCTTAATATGAGTAATATCTAAATAAAAAGATTGACCTAAAGTATATAATCCTACCGCATTTGGAGTTTCCAAAATAATAACTCCATTATTCCTTAGTTTTTCCATTGATAATAGCAAAAAATTAAGCAAGTTATCTGTATCCAAATGCTCTATTAAATGAGAGGCAAATATTGCCCCGAGACTCCCTTTCTCTGCTTTCAGTAAAAAATTTAAAGCATCATCTTTCTCCACCTGCAAGCCCTTCTTTCTACAATAATTAACCATTAAGGTATTATTATCAATACCAATTGCTTTTATTCCATTCTGAGAAAGCAGTTCAAGCATTTCTCCTCTCCCACATCCTATATCAATTACAGGCTCTTTATCTCTTAAGTAATCTAAGTAAATAGATTGGCGTAACGCTATATCAGTTTCATTCCCTCTCAAGCTTTCTTCTAAATCAAAATATATGTAATCAACTTGCGAAGCCCTATCCGAGACCGATGCTTCTTTTACTCTTGTAATCTCTTTTGATACCGATACATCTGATGTTAACAAAACTTTCTTTAATCTTGAAATAACATTTACTAAATTATTAACCTTTTCTCCTTGTTCATTTACTAAATTCCATAAATGCAAAAATGAATAAACTATATTACCTATCTCTATTCTCAAATTTAATAGCTCAGTATGAAATAAATTCTCTATATTCTTTATCTCTACATATCTATAATGATTATTCTCAAGATGTTTTTTATTTATTTGATTTAATTTTTCCTCCAGCTCAGCTACTTTCCCCTTTAATTCTTCTCTTATAGAATTATCGGAAATTTCTACCCTTTCTCTTAATTTATTTAAAATCTTTACTACATTACTATTAAAATGATTTTGAATTGCTATCACTAATGATATTGAAGGATAAATTAATTTTAACAATAATTTCTTATATAAGTTTATCGCTAATTTTATAACAGGCTTATTACTTAAAATCACCTTATCCTTCGGTAAATTGTGATTTAAGTTTATTTCTTTATAATATCCATCCAATTCCGGCTCAAAAAAAATATTTCCTGCACTTCCCTTATCCTTCAAATTTACATTCCCTATATTATTAATTTTCTCTAACTCATCTACATTAATTTGTTTTCCACTTTTATCTATTATCATTATATTCCCCCTTATTTATTTTTTTATTTCCATAATTTTATTCTATAAATCAAAAAAAGGCAAATAGTTGTTTATAGGTCATGGGTTATAGGTTATAGGTCATGGGCAATAGGTGGTGGGTCATGGGTTATAGGTTATGGGTTAGAGGAACGTACTTTTATTAGCTTGCCGAGCATTTTTGCAATTTTTGCATATTCTCCAAATAAATATGAAAACTCCTGGTCAGTTAAGTATCCAATGTCTTTGCAGATCTCTAATTGTGTCAGAAGCTCAGCCAATGAACCTTTTGCAATATATAAAAATCTTACAGATTCTTTATTTGTGTCTCTTTCATCTCCTTCAGCTATATTACTGGGTATAGAAAGTGCGCTACGCCTAATTTGGTCTCTTAACCCAAAATCTTTAATAAAATGCCCTTTTGCGGTTAGTTTATATATCTGCACCGCTAAATTTTTTGATTTTTCCCAAACCTTTAAATTTCTAAATCCACTCTTTCCCATTTATTTTTCTTGCTGCTCCTCTATCTTATTTAATATAACTCATAACCTATGACCCCTCACCTATAACCTTTCTTATATTCACCTTTAGCTTTTTTAATCTATTAAATTATTTTACCATAATTTTCTTTAAAAGGGTAATTCTATAACCTATAACCCATAACCTATAAGCCATGACCCATGACCCATAACCCATGACCCATGACCCAATCTAATATTTTTAATTTTACATAATGATTAATTATTGTTAAAATTTTATATTAATGAGAAAAATGAAAATCAATGCTTGGAAAAAGATTAGCCTGATTGTTATATCAATCTTAATATTAATAATTTTGTTTTCGCTTTTTCTGAATTTTGAATTGGAAAGGACTTTAGAAATAGATCTTTTAGAAAGCAAATTGGTTAAATTAGCAATACAAAAGAATTTATTAGATGCGAGCAATGCTAAAGATGATGAATATTTTACTAAAAATTGGTTTCTATCACGAAAAAATGGGCGATGGACTGAAGGAAAATCTGCTGAAATCAGATTCCTCCTAACAAACCCTTTCTTATTAGATCAAATTGTTTCGCTTACATTGCATGGGGTCTGGACGCTCCGATGCTCTAATGATAACCAAAGTATTACTGCCTTTATAAATGGCAAAAATATAGGAACAAAATCTATTGTTGAAGGTTCATCAGAATATACCTATCCAATTAAAAGAAATCTGCTTCATATAGGCTGGAATATAATCACTTTAAACATCAAGGAAAGTTGTAGCCCTTACAGCTTAAATATGAATCAAGATGTTAGGCAGCTCGGAGCTTTTCTTTCCAAAATAACCCTGGATTATAAAAATAAATCTATTACTAACAGCACCAAAACTGATGAAATTAAAAAATATAATAATGAAAAATATTTTCTTATACCTACAAATTCAGAAATTAAGATCTATCTCCCTTATGGCAAAAATCACACAATTAATTTTGATTTGGGCATAGATTGCGATTCTTCCCACTTTTCTAAAGATAATATTATCTTTACTATTAAAGCATTTACCAGTAATAAAAGCATACAATCTCGTCCATATAAACTCAGCTGCGATAAGAAAAATAAATTTCAGTCTATAAATTTAAATGTAAATGATTCAAAGGCTCAAGTTCCAATAATCACCATACAAAATTATGGAGGCTTAGAAAGTGAAGCAAAGCCTTTGATAAGTCAAATAAAAGTTCGTTTTAAAGAAGAGGGATTTAAAAAGAAACCAAATATTATTTTAATGAGCTTTGATGCTCTTAGATATGATCATATTAGTTATGCAGGATATTATAGAGATACAACGCCTAATCTTGATAGATTAGCAAGCAATTCTTTATTTTATAGATCTGCATATAGTCAAGCCCCATTCACTATTCATTCTATTGCTTCCCTGCTTACTGGAAAGTATCCTTTTTGGGATCCACATAAAAAATTACCTAAGCAATATAAAAGCATAGCAGAGATAATGAAAATGAATAGCTATTCAACAATACTTGTTAGCCAAACTCCTTGGCTTTCAGATTTCTTTGACATAACAAAAGGATTTGATTATGTAATAAAAAGTCATCCTTATGATGAATCCAGAGATAACAAAGTCCCTTTAAAGAATTTAGATATAGCATCATCTATATTGCAGGAGCTTCCAAGAATTATTAATGAAGGAAAACCTTTCTTCTTATATATGCATCTTATGCCTCCACATGCTCCTTACATCCCTCCTGAGCCATTTCGCTCAAAATATCGTTCTCAAAATCTGATTAACCCATTAGCGCCCCTCCTTCTTGAACTATCATTAGATGCTAATAAATTATCTAATCATATAAATAAAGAAATACTTCAAGATCTCATTGACCAATATGATGGAAATATATCATTTGGCGACTATCAATTAGGAAATTTCATAAAATTATTGAATGAATTAAATCTAATGAATTCTAACATTGTATTAATTTTGACAGCTGATCATGGTGAAGAATTCATGGATCATAACAACCTACTCCATTCTGAAACCCTTTACGAAGAACTTATTCATGTTCCATTATTAATATATTATCCGGATCGCTTTGTTAAAGGAAAAAAGATTGACAGAATCGCAGAATTAATTGATATAGCTGCTACAATTTTGGAAATAATAGGCGATAATCCAAAAAAGTATAGTCTTGACGGAGAGTCCCTTATTCCAGATTCTCCAGAATTTCACCAGAATAAAAAAGCTTATTCAGTTTTATGGCAACATAATGCCTATGCAGTAATTGAAAAAGATAAAAAAATTATTGTTTGTTTAACAGGGAAAATGGGCGTAGGGAATGGTAGACATAATTGTAGCATCTGCGTAATAAATTTTAATAGGCAAAAGAAGGAATTATGCGAAGAACCTGTTTCAAATGACGACATCCATATCGCTAATGACTTAAAATCTTGGATCAATCAACAAAAAAATAAAATAATTTCACTTCAGCAAGAGGAAGTGAAATTACCTCAAGAAGAACAAGAAAAATTAAAAGCGCTTGGCTACGCTAAATAACCTAAGTAAATTAATTTTTTTTATATTTATTTAAATGTAATTGAATAAATTACTAAAGATAGATTTCTTGAATCCTCGTTCAGACCAAGCTTCTTTGGAGTAAATTCTTTATCAGAAATAAATTTTAATTCAAAATATTTTTCATTTCCAAGCATC
>CAYREJ010000052.1:0-12294 GCA_964423235.1 uncultured Acidobacteriota bacterium
ATAATTATTATTGAGTTTGTAGAGTTTATAGAGTTGAGAGTTTATAGAGTTCCACCAATTCTACCTATTATCCACTGCTTCATTCACTTTATCAACTATAACCTATAACCTATCACCTATTACCTATTACTTATAATCTTTGCGTGCTTTGCGATAATTGTGGGACCTCTGTGGTAAAAAAATTATGAAGGGCTCCCTCCATCCTTCTGTACCCGCCGCTCCAAATACAAATACAAAGCCAAAATGAAAATAAGATAAAAATAAGCTATTTAAATAATTATAATTATGGATTATTAATCTCTTTTGACAATTTAGCAACAATTAAAAGTCTTTTTGTCTTAAAGTAGTGTTTCCTTTATGAAAAGATTCAATCCAAAACTTTCTTGCATATTCGGATTTAAACTGAAAAACTTTACTAAAGATATAGATGAACCTTGATATACTTTTTCATATCCTTCTTCTGATTGAGATACAGTATATAAAGGAATAATCCACCAAAGCCCATTTCCCTCTAATAACTCTAAAGGCTGCATTGCAAGCTCAATATTATTTGTTTCGTCTATAATTTTAATTCTATTGCTGAAAACTTCCCCTTCCCAATCCAGCAGCTTTTTTTCGCCGTTTTGAAACTTAAAATAACAACCATTAAAATTAGGAATAAAGAAATTAAGATTTAATTCTAAAATTCCTGTAAAATTTAATGCGGTTTTTGATTTATTCAATATAGTTGTTTTGCATGAAATAAAACCTTCTTTATTAATAGAAAATTTTTTTTCTATTGATATTAAAGATTCAGGGAAATATTGTTTATACTCTATTAGATAACCTTCATTATTTCTTACAATCTCTTCCTCATAAAGAGAATTAATTGTTTTGGCTATATAAGAATTATTACCTTTCTTAAAGCTATTAAAATTAGCTAAACCATTCAGCAGGTGAAGCAAGAAATTATTCCTATCGTAATTATCATAAGCGAGATAATCCTTCAAATTTTCTTCTTTAACTCTCTGAATGTGATGGATGGTCTTTACTTCTTTTTCCGCACTATCAGAAGTTAATTCTTCAATACCAGTATGATAAGCTTCAAACCTTCTTGCAAGAACATTTGTAAGGCAAAAATTCTTTGGTTTATAGCTTATTTCTAACAAACAAGCATCCTTTTTTGAAAAAACGATAATAATATCAGGAGATATAAAAGCATATTCTTCATTACCATCGCAATTAAAGTCATAAGGAATTAAAGTCATTTCATCTCCTTTGAGCAAAATATTTTCATCTATTCTTTTTTGAACTTCTAAAAGATTTTCCCAAATAGCTTTTCTTAAGTGAGGTGCATAAAGACCGCTAAAGACCCCATGCCAATACCCATCGTTGCATTGGGCTTTATATAAATATGATAATAGTTGCTCTTTCTTTTCTCGCTCAAAAAATGCTTCGTTAGCATGAAAAATTTCACATAGCCATATCAATCTTTTATGCATATAATTAGATTCTTTATATTTTGAAAAAAAATTTCTCCAAAATCCCCCTCTTATAAAAGGAGATGGCATCTCTTCTTGGCTAAATTCTTTCAATGATAAAATTAATTTTCTATATTCTAAAGCAGCCTCTGCAGGCAATGCCCACTCCATTAATTCAAAATAAGATAAAGTAGGAAAATAAACACATCCCAAAGGAGGATATTTTAATAAATATTCATATGGCAAAATCAAAGAAAGCCAATCTTCATTCTTAATTAATTCTTCAGCAAATTTTTCTAACCATTTTTCTTCATAAACCCATTTTTTAGTTCCCGGCCATACTCCAAATTTTTCTCCATCATCTCCCATGGAAATGAGCCTAACCTCATTCGGTGAATATACGCTTCTTAGATATTCTATTAACCTTTCAATTAAAGCAAAAGGAATAAGATAACGTAGCTTGTTACTGCTTGGCAACACGATGATTTTTTTCCCTTTATCTTCACTATAATAATATCCATAAAGTTGATTTAATTTTAATCCTGTTGCCTGAAAATGATTGTCATCCAAAATAGTATATTTATAACCTGCCTCATTTAGAATCGAAGGTAAAGATGGTTCCCAAACTCTTTCTGCTAACCATAACCCATAAGGCTCAACATTGAAATTTTTTATAATTAAATCTTTCATAAAATTTAACTGCCCCAATTGTTCTTCCTTTGACCAAATAGATAATATTGGTTCTCCATAGCCACCACCTAAAATTTCTATTTGGTTCCTATTGAGCAAAAATCTTAAATTTTCAATAAATTCTGGATGATAATTAATCAGCCACCTTAATAGGGGACCTGAATAATGAAGCCCAACTTTAAAGAAAGGCGCTTGTATCAAAAAATCTAAAAATGGTTTATAAGCATTTTGATAAGCTTGCTCAATAATATTTCCAAAATTTCCTTCAGGTTGGTGATGATGCAAAATAAGAGAAAGAAATAATTTTGACATAACTAACCTCTATAATATAAATTTTTTAATTGATAATAATGGCAAAAAAATGGATGATAGTCAAGATTAGAATGGGTCATGGGTTATAGGTTATTGATTATGATTGCTTAAGCCCATAATATATAACCTATGACCCATAACCTATGTGGCTATTTGAGATTTTTAAAAGAATTTTATAATAGTTATATAATATATTCTTGACAATTTTATGCTAATGATATATATTAAGATAATGCTAAAACTATATAGAAAAAGAATTAGGAGGTAAAATATGAGCAAAATAATTGGAATAGATTTAGGCACCACTTATTCAGTGGTTGCGGTAATGGAAGGAGACAAGCCGGTAGTTATTCCAAATCCAGAAGGTGGCAGGACTACACCTTCTATGGTAGCCTTCACAAAAAATAACGAAAGGCTTGTTGGACAATTAGCGAAAAGACAAGCTATTACGAATCCGGAGAATACCATTTATTCAATAAAAAGATTTATGGGAAGGAGATATAGTGAAGTTTCGGATGAAATTAAGAGAGTGCCTTATAAAGTAGTAATTGGACCGAATAGTGATGCTCGCGTTGAGATTTTAGGTAAGCAGTATTCTCCTCCCGAGATTTCGGCAATGATTTTAACTTACTTAAAAGAAGCAGCTGAAGCTTACTTAGGAGAAAAAGTCAGCAAAGCTGTTATAACAGTTCCTGCTTATTTTAATGATGCACAAAGGCAGGCAACCAAGGATGCTGGTTTAATAGCGGGATTAGAAGTTATGAGACTTGTAAATGAGCCAACCGCTGCTGCTTTAGCTTATGGTTTAGATAAAAAGAAAGATCAAACTATAGCTATATTTGATTTTGGCGGCGGAACATTTGATATATCTATTCTGGAAGTCGGAGAGGGAGTAGTAGAAGTAAAAGCAACTAATGGTGATACTCATTTAGGAGGCGATGACATTGATAGAAGATTAATGGAATGGGTCATTGAAGAATTTAGAAAAGAAACAGGTATTGATTTAGGAAAAGATAGAATGGCTCTTCAAAGATTAAAAGAAGCAGTGGAGAAAGCTAAAATGGAATTATCTACGACCATTGAAACAGAAATTAATTTACCATTTATAACAGCGGATGCTACTGGTCCTAAACATTTATTGATGAAACTAACGAGGGCTAAATTTGAAAGCATGGTTGAAGACATATTGCAAAGGACAATTCCTCCTTGTCGTCAAGCTTTAGAGGATGCTGGATTAAAGCCGGCACAGATCAATGAAGTAGTATTAGTAGGAGGTTCCACAAGAATCCCGAGGGTTCAGCAGATCGTAAAAGACTTTTTCGGAAAGGAACCTCACAAGGGTGTTAATCCGGATGAAGTAGTAGCTGTAGGAGCAGCAGTACAAGCTGGTGTTTTGAGCGGGGAAGTAAAAGATATTTTGCTTTTAGATGTGACGCCTTTATCCTTAGGAGTAGAAACTTTAGGTGGAGTTGCTACTAAGATAATACCAAGAAATACAACTATTCCGACGCGTAAAAGCGAAATATTTACTACTGCTGCTGATAATCAAACCAGTGTAGAAATACATGTTGTTCAAGGGGAACGAGAAATGGCTGCTGACAATAGGACTTTAGGAAGATTCCATTTAGTAGGTATTCCACCTGCGCCAAGAGGAGTTCCTCAAATTGAAGTAACTTTTGACATAGATGCAAATGGGATCTTAAATGTTTCTGCTAAAGATTTAGCCACTGGACGCGAGCAAAAGATAACTATAACAGCATCAAGTGGTTTAAGCAAGGAGGAAGTAGAAAGAATGGTAAAAGAAGCAGGGGCTCATCAAGAAGAGGATAGAAAAAGGAAAGAATTAATAGAAGCAAGGAACAGAGCTGACCAATTAATTTACAATACGGAGAAATTATTAAAAGAACACAGGGATAAGATACCTGCTAATGAAGTTCAGAGGGTAGAGCAAGCCATTTCTAATTGTAAGCAAGCTATGGATAAAGGAGATGTAAATACGATAAATCAAGCGATAGAAGAATTAACGAAGGCTTCCTATGTTATATCTGAGCATATGTACAGAGCAGCTCAAGCCTCAAGAGGATATGGAGCAACCACTTCAGCTTCTGGTAATCCTGCAAGTGATACTTCAACTAAATCATCTTCTACATCGGATTCTAATGTAGTCGATGCTGAATATGAAGATGTAGATAAAAAATAATTTTTAATTTAACTTAAGTGAATTATGATCAATGAAGATTATTATGGCATTTTGGGAGTTCCCAAAAATGCTTCTTTAAATGAAATAAAGAAGGCTTATAAGAAATTAGCAAGAAAATATCATCCTGATTTAAATCCGGGGGATAAGGTTGCTGAAGAAAGATTTAAAAAGATTCAAGAGGCATATAGTGTGTTAAGCGATCCGAAAAAGAGGGAACAATATGATATGTTTGGAAGGGTAAGCGAAGCAGTAAACTTTTCTGATTACAAAACTACATATTATTCCCCGGATTTTAATTTTGAAGGATTTAATTTTGCTGATTTTGGAGAAACAAGTTTTAAGGATATTTTCAATCAATTTTTCAATTCTTTTAGAGATAAAAGGAAGGCTGAAAATGAGGAAGAGAAAAGTATAGACGGTTCCGACATAATTTATCCTATCACGATAAGCTTTATGGATTCTATAAGAGGTATATCGACTGAGATAGAAGTAAATCGTTTGATTAATTGTTATGTATGTGCTGGAAGCGGAATCTCAAAAAATGCTGAAGAATTGATATGTCCTTTTTGTAATGGGACAGGGAAGAAAATGCAAGCCAGTGGCTATTTTAGATTTACACAGATATGTTCAAATTGCAATGGGAAAGGAAAAATAATAAGAGGGAATTGCATGAATTGTGGAGGAAAAGGGCAAATAACGAAGGAAGAGAAAATTAAAGTAAAAATACCACCCGGAGTAGATACGAATTCTAAAGTAAGGATTCCGCAGAAAGGGAATGAAGGGAGAAAAGGAGGTAAGACAGGAGATTTATATCTTTTAATTAATGTAACTGCTCATCCATTTTTTAAAAGAGAAGGTGATAATATTCATTGCACTATTCCTATTACCATTACAGAGTCAATTTTGGGTGCGAAGATAAAAGTTCCTACCGTTGAGGGTTTTACTTTAATGCGGATTCCTCCAGGCACTCAATGTGGACAAAAATTTAGATTAAGAGGGAAAGGCGCTCCTTCTTTGAAGGGCAATTATAAAGGAGACCAATATGTGGAAGTTAAAATATGGACTCCTATTATCTATGATAAAGAAAGTAAAGAATTGCTATTGCAATTTGCTAACAAACATAAAGAAAACCCCAGAGAAGATATTTACAAATTAGTTGAAAATAATTTATAATTATAAATGGAATAAAATAATAATTTAGATTGTTTGAAAGATGAAAGAAAAACAAGAAAAATATTATGCAATTGGAGTTGTTTCCAAATTATATAATATACATCCACAAACTTTGCGTTTATATGAAAGAGAAGGACTTTTAGTGCCGAAGCGGACTGAAGGGAACACAAGGCTTTATTCTGAAAAAGATTTGCAAAGATTGGAAATAATATTGAACTTAACTCGCAATTTAGGCGTTAATATAGCTGGAGTTGAAATAATACTTAATATGAGAGAAAAAATGGATGAAATTCAAAATCAAATTAATGAGCTGATAAATTTTTTAAGAGAAGAATTAGGAAAGGAATTTGAAAACTTTAATGATAAATTTAGCACAGCTTTAGTAAAATCGCCAATATCAAAAATAATAAAATTAAAACCTTTTAATAAATAAGAAAATAAAAGCCATTAAAAATGGGAGATAAAAAACTTTATAAACAGAAGGTTTCAAATAAGACTATGAGACTTTATTTAAAAGAAATTTCTAAAATTGAGCCGATTTCTCCTGAAGAGGAGAAGAAATTGGCAAAAAGGATAAAAAAAGGTGATGAAGAAGCATTACGAAGATTAGTAGAAGCTAATCTTCGTTTTGTTATAAAAATCGCCAAGAAATACAGAGGATGCGGAGTTCCCTTTACAGATTTAATAAATGAAGGCAATATGGGACTGATTGAAGCAGCTAAAAGATTTGATCCGAAGAGAAATGTAAAATTTACTTCTTATGCAGTATGGTGGATAAGGCAAGCTATTCTTCATGCGGTTTCTGATATGGGACATTCTATGAGATTGCCTCCAAAAATTTCTAATATGGTTTATAAAATTGGAAAAAGCATTGTCAAACAGTCACATAAATTAAAGAGGAAGCCCACTATGGAAGAATTAGCCAATTCCCTGGACATTCCTCAAAAGGAATTAGAAAACATTTTAGAGATTAGTGCAAATAACTTATCCATAAATCAGACGATAGATGAAAATGGAGAATTAGAATTAAAAGATGTTCTTGAACAGCACTCAGTTCCTTCAGTAGAAGAAAGCATTTTCAAGAATTTCATGGAAGATACTTTGAAAGAATGCTTAAATATTTTAGACAATCGTGAAAAGAAAATAATAGATTTAAGATTCGGGCTTCATGACAACAAACCGAAGACCTTAAAAGAGATAGGTGAAATTGTTGGATTATCCAGAGAAAGAATTAGACAAATTGAAGCTAAGGCATTGGAGAAATTAAGAAATCACCAAAAGTGTCAAAGGCTGCAGTCCTATCTTAATTAGGAATCAGATAATTTCTTTTATTATATTATCTTCATCCTTATATAAATAAGATAATTTTGCGTTTCGCAGCGCAGCAAAAGATAATATCATTTTATTTTCATAATGAGATAAAGAGTTTATTTTTACCGATGGACCTATTATACAATTTTTAACAATAGTTTTATCAGCAACAATAGAATTATCCATAATGACAGTATCAATTAAAATAGAATCTCTTCCTATATAGCAATTATCGCCTATGACTGCAAATCCTTTAATTTTATCGGTGAGGATTTTTGTTGTCTCTTTACATAATAAAATGCCATTTTTTAATTTGAGAACTTTGTTCTTCCCTATAAAATTATCAGGTAGCCATTGAGGCGTTCTCATACTTGAAATTATTGCCCTTAATGCTTTTTTAGTCGAATTTAGATAAGTACGCGGGGTCCCTATATCTAACCATAATCTATTAGATACATATCCGATAATTCTCAAGCTTAATGAAGGTAATTTAAGAATATCCTCAGCTAAGTCTGCATATTTTCCTCTTTCAATATGAGAGATTGATAAAGGCTTTAATATATAAACTCCACAAAAATTATATGCCCTTGCCCCAAAAGAATCTTCTTCGTTAAAAGAAATTTTTTTCTCTTTATTTAAGAAAATCGGTGTATAAAATGATGGAGAAGTTTCTCTTTTCAAGCATAAAGTTAAATCACCTTTATTTCTAATATGGAATTTATAAAAATAATTATATGCTAATGGCAAAAATGAATCTGTATTCATTACTAAAGCCTCAGATTCATTATAAAGGTCAAAAATTCTTTTTACAGCCCCAGCAGTTCCCAATAAAAAAGGCTCCTCAGAATAATAAAAATTAAAAAGCTTTTCATGATTTTGAAGGAATTCTTTAATTCTATTACCTAAATGAAACAAATTTATATAAATATCAGTTGCATTAAATTTTTTAAGATAAGATAAGATGATTTCAATAAATGGATAATTGAGAAATGAGATGCAGCATTTAGGAATTATAAAAGATAATGGCTGCCATCTCTTTCCATAACCAGCTGTTAGCAGAATTATTTTTAATCTTTTTGAAAAATCATATCTTTGCATTTAAGATTGAAAGCTTTTTTGAAAATCTTGAATAAAGAAGAATAAGAAAGGGGAATGAAATCATTTATTGAATACCCTAATAAAGAAGCAATTTCCATAATCTCTTCTTCTTTTCCTTCTAATTCTAAAAAATTACCAATCGGAGTTTCATCGAGACAAATTAAAGAATCTTTATATTTAAAAACAGTCCTATATTTTTGGTAGCCAAAAATTTTTTTTAATCCAATATTTCTAAATATTATTTTAATATTATTTCCATCGCTAACAACGACTTCCCATTCTTTTCTATGTTTTATTCCTTTATTCTTATAAGTAGGACCTTTTAAGGTAATGGTAATCGTATTATTAATTTTTCGTAATCTAAGCAATATATCTTTTTTGGTTAATCTTTTATCATCGAAATCATAACACCAATTATTTTCAAAGTATCTTTCTTTAACGACTGAGAAAGGTGGGGTATTTAATATTTCAAGCAAAGAATTAATATTGGAAACTTTTATTTTTGTTTCTATTTCTTTATTAGAAGGCAATTCTATCCTTTAGCTTTAGTTGACTTTGTTTGTTCAATAGTTTTTGTAGAAGGATAATAATAGTAATATTTATAATAAGAATGATAGAAATATTTTTGCCTTTCTACATCCACATTATTAAGAATAGCTCCCAATAGATTCTCATTCACATTTTTTAATATTGAGATGCATCGTTTTATGGCGCTCTTTTCAATTTTATTATGCTGAATAACCAAAATAATAAAATCAGCTAAAGGAGCTAATAAAACAGGGTCTGTAACTGAGAGAACAGGGGGGGAATCCACAATAATCCATTGGAATGATTCTTTTAATTGATAGATCAGCGGTTTAAATTGTGGGCTACTAAAGAAAGCAGGTGGATTAGGAGGAATAGCGCCACAAGGAATTACATAAAGATTTTGTGTATCTGTCGGGTGAATAATACTTTTAAAATCTGATTTTTCAATGAGGAAGTTAGTAATACCGGGATTCGAAGCTACATTAAGATATTTATGTATAGCTGGTCTTCTTAGGTCTAAGTCAATCACTAAAGTTCTATCGCCGCTTTTAGCTAATACTTTTGCTAAATTAATTGCAGTAGTAGTTTTTCCTTCTGTTGGTCCGGCGCTTGTAATAAGAACAAACCCTGATTCTTCATTTTTTCTGGCAAAAACTAAAGAAGTTCTTACATTTTGATAGGCTTCTGCCAGCCCTCTCTTATGAGAAGTAGAAAATTTAGGAACTAATGTAAGAGGCTGAATTTTTAAATAATTCTCAATATCATCTATTGATTTTACTGTATTTTCTAATAGCTCCCGAATAAATATTGTTCCGATACCCAAAAAGAAACCCATTCCGAGTGAAAATAAAAAGCTTCTGAATGGTTTAGGTCTTATAGGTCCGGTAGGAGGTATTGCTCTTTCTAAAATGCTTATATTATTTAATTGAAGAGTAGACATTACATCAGCTTCTTTTATTCTCTTTAAAACAAGTTCATATAAATCTTTATTAGTAGCTGCTTCTTGTGTTAGTCTTTCCAATTGAATACTTTTCTTATTTAGTTCAATAGATTCATTTTTTAATTTTTCAATAGTTTCAAGTAATTGTGCTTCTTTTGTTTTTTGAATTTCGTAATCCATTTTAATAGTTTTTATAATATCATTAGCAATGCTCCTCATTTCCTTTTTAGTTTGAGCTATTTGATTATCTATTTTTATTATTTCAGGATGCTTTTCCGTATATTGAGAAAGAAGCTTTGATTTTTGTATGCCCAATTCCGTTAAATGGCTATAGAGGGAACGAAAATTTAAATCTGAGGCAATAAAAGGCAAGGAAAAAATTTCTTCTTCATTATTTTGAGTTTCATTTATTTGTTTTATATTAGCTTCTGTTTCAATTCTCTTAGCTTTAACAGATGTATAAAGTTCATTTAATTGTTTCAATTTGCTTGCTATAATTGATTGCTGGTCTTCCGGTATAAATAAATCTAATTGTTCGGTAGTTCTGTACAAATTATGCTGTGAAGCAGAATAATTGCTTTCAATGCTTTTTAATTCTTTCTGAAGCCAAGCATAGACTTGCCGTGTTAATTCCATTTTATTTTCTATATTATATTCTATTAATGCTTCAGCAACAGCATTTGCCCAATCGGCAGCTTCCTTAGGAGCTGTATTAGGAGTAGAAGAAGTAGCGCTTATCTCAATTATATTTGTATCTTCTCTCTCTTGAGCATTTAAATTTGCAGCAAAAGCAGCATATGGATTTGATAAATTCTTAAAGGAAGGATGTTCATAAAGATTTAGTTTGGCAAATACTTTTTCTAACAAAGCTTGACTTTTAATTATAGCCAACTGAGTATTTATATTCCTTCGCAAAGTAAAAATCGAAGGAACAGAAGGAGAAATTTCCTTTGAGGGTAATACATTAGGTGATTCTAAATTATAAATTAGTAGCGCTGTTGCTTGATATGTAGGCTTTTCTAAAACACTTCTTACAGTACCAAAAGTCGCTACAACAAACATTATAACCAATAATATCCATTTCCCTCTATATAAAATCCCCCAAACATCATGTAATTTTAATCCGGATTCAATCTCAGGTAATTCCATAATTTATCCTCACAAAATTTTAAAGTTAAAATAAGCTTTTTGGGACCCTAATTATATCATCCGGCTTTATTTCTATATCCTCGCTTTTTCTCTCTTCAATATCTTTAATATTAATTAATATCTTTTTTTGTTGTCCCGTTTCATCCGTTCTTAAAATTTCTATATTCTTCTTGCTTGCAAATTTTGTAAATCCACCAGCTTGAGTTATTGCCTTCAATATTGTAATACCTTCTTCAAGCAAAAAGGAGCCGGGTCTTGCTACTTCTCCATAAATATAAAAATATTTTTTAGAAGGGATACTAATATTATCTCCAGGATATAGAACTATATTATCAGGATTATCTCCCAAAGATGATAAATTCTCCTTTCTTACCACAATCTTCTTTGGATTTTCTCCAGAACTTAAGCGATTAATTATAATTTCTGAACCTGCTTTATCCGTAAAGCCACCCGCTTCTGCTATAATATCTAATAGATAAGTAGTGCCTTTTAGATAATACCTTCCTGGATTCCTTACCTCTCCCATCACATTTACCCATTGACTTTTATATTCCTTTACTTTTAAAGTTACAATCGGAAATCTTATATATTCTTTTAATTTGTTTGAAATAATTTCAGTAGCTTGTTGAATTGATGTATTTATTAGATTCACTTCTCCTATTAAAGGTAAAACTACAATCCCATTTTCAGGTATAGCAGTCGTTGTTGATAATTCATTATTCTCAAAAACTGAAATTTCTATAACATCTCCTACTCCTAACCGGTATTCTTTTTCTTGTTCTACTTTTTTCGGATCAATTAATACCGCTGTTGATTTTTCAAAAATTATCTTTAATACATTTTTCGCTATTTGAAGTTTCGGTTTTTGCCCCTCCATTAAATCAATCGTCATCCTTACCCTCGCAACCGGCTCATTCTGTATCTGCCAAAAATTAATTTCTTTTGCATATAAATTAGAAAAAATATTTACACTTGATAAAGAACTATTGCAATCCCAAAAATCTAATACATATTTTTTCCCTTCTAAAAAGTAATCCTTCACTTGCTTAAAATCTCTATCAGCTTCTATTTGAATTATAAAATTTCCTTCTTCAGTTAGGTATTCGTTAAGCTTAATTAAATTTAACTCACTTGAATAATTTTTACTTATCCATAATAAAAATATGATTAGCAAAAGAATATATTTCTTCATTCTTATTTTACAGCTTATTATAATACTATTATAAATCAAAAGCAAGAATAAGAGAGTTTATAGAGTTTATAGAGTTGAGAGTTTATAGAGTTCCACAACAATGTTTAGGAATTGGGAATTGGGAATTGGAGATTGAGAATTAAGGATTGGGAATTGGGAATTAGGGATTAAATAAAATATTTGCGCTAAAAAGGTAAGAAATTGTGGAACTCTCAACTCTACAAACTCTACAAACTCTATA